>NZ_JBHWJJ010000022.1:0-84241 GCF_042732005.1 Streptomyces sp. NPDC059851
GCTGCCCGGTGTACCGCGGTCGACGCCGGGGACGCGCGGGCCGCCCTGGACGGCCGGGCCCCCCGAACCCGTGCCCGCTGGTGCGCCTCCTGCCAGGGGGCCGGCTCCGGCGCCGGCCGTGATGCCGAGGGCGGCGGCCAGGCCCGCCGTGGAGGTGGCCGCCGCTCCCCCGGCGTAGCCCGCCGACAGGTGGATGCCCGCGGAGGCGGACAGGCCCGCTTCGGCCTCCGTCCCCAGGACCACGCCGGCCCCGGCGGCCAGGCCGAGCGGGCCGTCGAGTCCGCTCATCGCCCCGCGCCAGGCCGCCGGGTCGAGTCCGACCCGGGACAGCAACTGCGGGGCGGACTCCCCGGCGTGGGCCTGCACCACCCGGCGTGGGCGGTTGGTGCCGGCGGTGCCGGGCACGGCTCCGGCCCGCTGGTCGCCGGCTTCGGTGGCGGCCCCGGCGTCCCTGGCGCCTGGGCCCTCGGCGTTCGCCTGGTAGGCGAAGTTCTGCTCGACGATGGTCACCGCGACCTTGGCGCGCAGCGGGGTGCCGTCGGGGGCGAAGTGGTCGAGCTCCTCGTTGACCTGGGTGACGATGCCGTTGTAGCGGAGCGTCCCCCACACGAAGCGGACGGGCGGCGGCGGATCGGCCGGGGCTGCCGGCGGCGGCTCGACGAACTGCCGCACCAGGGCGGTCCATTGGCGTACGTCGACGTAGCGGCCGGCGCCGCCCTGCTCGGCGGTGTCGAATTCCAGGTCGAAGGTGAGCGTGGAGCCCTCCTGGGCGGGGTGCTGCACCTTCTGGGTTCGGGTGGTGGCCCCGCCCCGGTCCACGTTGTTGTTGCGGGAGATCCGCAGGGTGGTGGGGTTGAACTGCACTTCGAGGGGGCGGTCGGCCTCCTCGACCCGGGGGGTGCCTTGCGGCCCCTGCGCGCCGGTCACCTTCAGGCGGGTCAGGGTGGCGTGGGCGGTGGCCGTCACGGGGTGCGCTCCAGGCGCAGGCCCTCGTGTGCGACGTGCAGTTCTTCCACGGCGATCTCCCCCGTCCTCGCGTTGAGCGCCGGCCCGGTGATCTTCAGGGGCAGGCCGCGGGTGAACGTCCAGCGGGCCAGGGTCCGCCGGCCGGTGGTGTCGAGCACCTCCACGTCGCCGTCGTAGCGGGGCACCGGGGCAGCACCGGCGACCATGCCGTGCAGCCAGTCCCACAGGGCGGTGTCGGCGCTGCCGCCGCCGGTGGCGACGAGCATGCCGCGCCGCAGGACGAGCGGCTGGAGCCGGACCCTCCCCACGCGACGCACCACCGCGTCGTTGGCGCCGCCCTCCGCGTACTCCCGCAGGTCGGCCTCCAGGCCGAGCCCGGAGCACTCCTGGAACCCGCCGTCGCCCAGCCGGTCGGGGGCCCGGTCCGGCCCGCCGGCGCCGGGGGCGGCCGACGCCGGTCCCGCCCTGCCCGGGGCGGGACCGGCGGCGGCGAGCGGGCCGGGGAGGCGGGGCGGCGGCAGTGCGGTGCGCCCCGGTGCGGTGCTGCGGACGATGCGGATCCGGAACCGGAAGGCCTGGACGAGTTCGGACTGTTGCTCGGGCACGGCCGGTCTCACCTCACGTCAACGGAGCCGTCGGCGTCCTGCGCGATCCGCAGGACCAGGTATTCGAGGGGCTGCGCGGGTGCCACGCCGATCTCGGCGACGAGCCTGCCGAGTCCCTGCGACCGGGTGGGGTTGAGGCGTTCGTCGCAGCGTACGAAGAAGGCCTCGTCCTCGCTGTCGCCGACGAAGGCGCCGGCCCGGTACAGGCCGCGCAGCAGCTGCAGGACGGAGCCGCGCAGTTCCTCGCGGAGCTGCGGCGTGTGCGGTTCGAAGGCCAGGGCCTGCGCCTGCCGGTCCAGGGTGAGCCGGAGCACGGTCATCAGCCGGCGCACGCTCAGCTGCCGGTGGTCGGGGTCGTGGGAGAGGGTGCGGGCCGAGGCGAGGCGGAAGCCGTCGCGCTCGGCGCGGAAGACGTCGATGCCGAGGAGGTGGAGTGCGTCGCAGTCGGCGTCGCCGAGCGGTTGGACGGCGGTGACGGCCCCGGCGGCGAGGGCGTTGGCCGGGCCCCAGGGCAGTCCGAGGCGGCGCTCGCGTTCGGCGATGATCCCGGCCGCGAAGCCGGAGGGGGGTACGGGAACGGCACGGCGGTCCGGGTCGTCGGCCTCCACCACGCCGAGCCAGGGGTGGTAGGCGGCCGCGTACGTGCTGTCGAAGGCGGCGCGCCAGCGGGCGACGGCGCGGACCGGCAGTCCGGGCGGTACGTCGAGCAGGGCGACGAACCGGCGCCCGTGCTCGGCGAGGGCGACGAGCCGCTGCTGGCGGCGCAGGATCTCGGGCAGCTGGGCGGCGGGGTCCAGCAGCAGGGGGCGCGGCCGGGCGGGGGCCAGGGTGAGGGGTGCGGGGGGCGGCGGGCAGGGCGCGAAGCGGCCGCCGACGGGGCGGGGCGGCGTCTCGGTGGCGGGGGCGCTCTCGCCGTACTGCCACAGCAGGTCGGGGGCGGACAGCAGCCCGATCTCGGGGACGAGCGCCATCCGGTCCGCGCCGACGGCGGCGCCCGCGGTGCTGCCGTCGGCGCCGCCGTCGGGGCCGCTGCTGTCCGCGTCGGCCGTGTGGGGCAGCAGTTCGACGGGGAGCGGGCCGTGGAAGCTGTCGGCGCCGATGGCGGCGTACCGGTCCGCGCCGGGGCGGACGGGCCGGGACAGGGCGGGGGTGAGGTAGGCGTCGGGCGGGAGCAGGGCCTCGGGCCACTCACCGTCGGGGACGGCCAGCAGGGACTCGGCGGCGAGTACGGCGGGGGCGTGGCGCGGGTGCCCGCGGCTCAGCCCGAGCCCGGCGAACCGCTCGCGGCGGGGGTTAGCGGGGTCTTGGTCGGCGACGGTGACGTCGGCGGTGACGACCTCGGCCTCGACGGCGACCGCCCGCGCACCGCCGCCCCCGGAACCCGCGCCGGTGCCGTGCACCGGAGCCCGGTCGAGGAGGGCGACCACGGCCGGAGGGCCGAAGCCGTTCCTCCGCTCGGCCAGTGCGAGGATGCGGAAGAACCCGCCTGCGGGCGGCAGCCCGGGGCCCCGCAGCCGCAGCACCGATCCGGCGGGCGGCGTGCGCCCGGGCGGCAGGGCCAGCTCCGGCCCGTCGGCCGCGGCCTCGAACCGGTCCGAGGCGGTGAAGTCCCAGCGCACCGACAGCCGCCCTCCCCAGCTGCCCTCGTCGCGGGCGCGCAGGCCGATCTCGTACGGCACCCCGCCCGGTCCGGAGCCCACGGGCCCGTCCGCGCGCACGAGCGTGACCCGGTGCAGCGCGCAGGCCTCCTGCGCGGCGGGGTGCGGGGCACGCGGCAGCGGCGCCACCCGCAGCACGTACGCCCGTGCCCCGCCCTGGGCGAAGAAGGCCCGTACCGCGTGGGGCAGCAGCCCGGGCCCCTCGAAGCCGCCGAACCGGCGCACGTAGTCGGACCAGCGGTCGACGGGCACCGGTTCGTCGACCGGTCCCCGCGGGGCCACGCCCACGAAGCCCGCGATGTCGAGCCGGACCGGGTCGGAGGAGGGCGGCGCGGGTCGGGCGGCGCGGTACGCGCCCGGGGCGCCGAGGCGCGGTCCGGGCCCGGTCACAGGGACTGGAAGTCGATGCGTTCGGCGACGAGGTGCAGTTCCTCCATCGCGACCTCCCCGCCGCCCTTGCCGGTGAGGGTGGGCCCGACCCACTTCTTCGGCTGGGCGGCGTGCAGCACCCAGGCGCAGACGGGGGTGCGGCCCTCGTCGTGGAGGGTGACGGTGACGGTGCGGGCGTCGTACGCGCCTTCGCGGACCGCCTTGATCCAGTTGAAGAGGCGCAGGTCGCCTATGATGCCCCGCTTGAGGGTGACGTCGTTCGTCGTATTGGTGTTGGCGATCTTGCGGACGTGGTTCTCGGGGTCGTTGCCGTTGCGGTACTCGGAGTACTTGACCTCGTTGCCGGCGCCGCTGAAGTCGGAGAAGCCTCCGGCGATCTGGTCCTCGCCGCCGGTGTCGCCCAGTTTGACGAGGAAGTTGAAGGCGCCGTACGGGTTGTTGCGGGTGGCCATGGGCGGTGTTGTCTCCCGTTCTCGGGCGTGGGGCGTGACGGGTCAGCTGCGCCGCGCGTCGGCGGTGAACTGTCCGATGCGGAACACGACGAACTCGGCGGGGTAGGTGGGTGCCACGCCGACCAGGCAGATCAGCCGCCCGTTGTCGAGGTCGTTCTGGGTCATGGTGGTGCGGTCGCAGCGGACGAAGAAGGCTTCCTCGGGCTTGGTGCCCAGCAGGGCGCCGGTCCGCCAGGTGGCGAACAGGAAGTCCTCGACGGACTGCCGGACCGACGCCCACAGGCGTTCGTTGTTCGGCTCGAAGACCGCCCACTGGGTGGACTTCTCGATGGAGTGCTCCAGGTAGATGAAGAGCCTGCGGACGTTGACGTACTTCCACTCGGGGTCGGAGCTCATCGTGCGGGCGCCCCACACGCGGCGGGCGCGGCCCTCGAAAAAGCGCAGGGCGTTGATGCCCTCGGGGTTGAGGACGGACTGCCGGTCGTAGGTGACGTTGACGGTGAAGTCGTCGACGCCGAGCAGGACTTCGTTGGCGGGCGCCTTGTGCACCCCGCGTTCGGCGTCGCTGCGGGCGTAGACGCCGGCGACGTACCCGGAGGGCGGGACGTCCAGGAGGGGGGCGGGGGCGCCGGGGTCGGGGCGCCGGGTCGGGTCGGTGATCCTCACCCACGGGTAGTAGAGGGCGGCGTACTTGCTGTCGAACTGGGCGCGGAACCTGCGGACTTCGGAGATCGAGCTGTCGCGGGGCGGGTCGACGACGGCGATCCGGTAGCGGAGCCGCTCGCAGTGCCCGATCAGGTGGTCGACCGCGGTCTTCTGGTCCGCCGGCCGGAGGGTGACGGTGTCGGGGGCGGCGACGACGGCTATGTCGTCGATCTCGGCCAGCGCGCCCAGTCCGAGGGCGGGGTTGGCGAGGCTGTCGGGGTCGGCCTCGCGGCCGGCCAGGTCCTCGGGGCCGAGCCGGTCGCCGTCGCCTCCGCCGGTGAGGTGGAGTCCGCCCTGCCCGGCCAGGAGCAGGGCGGCGAGCCGCGCGCCGGAGGTCACCGCGGGCGCCCCCGCCGCGGGCGGTACGGTCTCCAGCCGGACGAGGGAGAACTCGTCGGCCGGATCGGCCGCCTGCAGGACGTTGCCGACGGAGCGCGGGTGCCGGTCGTCGAGTTCCAGTTCGTTGTAGACGTCGACGCGGTCGCCGAGGCGGACGGTGACGGCGAGGGTCAGGTGGAAGGCGGCGAACCCGGCCGTCACGGCCTCGAAGCCGCCGGTCCGGTCGTCCCGGTATCCGAGCACGCCGTCGGCGCGGCGGGCCACGACCCGGACCTTGAGGGGGTCCGGCGGGACGGAGTCGGCGATGACCGGCGGCTGTCCGGCGGCCAGTTGCGCGACCTCGACGGCGGCGCCCTCTTGGACCCCGGTGAGCCGGAGGGTGCCGTCGGGACCGGGGACGAGGATGTTCTTGCCGCGCCGGAAGGTCACCGCGACGCCGATCCGGGCTCCGGCGGAACCGGGCCAGCGGGCCCACCAACGCAGCAGCGGGGTGCCCTGGGCGGGCAGGGCCAGGGAGGCGAAGTTGCGGAGGACGTCGATGGCGCCGGTGGCGGTGCGGGTGAAGCGGAAGACCCGGGAGACGTAGAGCCGGCGGCCGCCGTTGGCGAAGAACGCTCGGGCGGCGAGGGCGAGCGGGCAGTCCTCGTCGCCGATCCGCAGGCCGCCGAAGGCCCGTTCGTACTCGGTGAAGCCGCTGACGAGGGCCGGCGCGGGGGACACGGCCGGGCCGTCGGACAGCGCGTACGGCACGGGGCCGTACTCGGTCCGCCCGGCCATGCCGAAGGTGCTGGTCGGCACGCCCTCGATGGAGCGGGATCGGAAGCTGGTCTCCTCGACGTACACGCCGGGGGTCAGGTACTCGGGCATCGGCGGCTCTCCTCGGACGCGGCTCAGGCGGGGATGTGGGGCAGGTCGGCGGCGTGGACCACGTGACCGATGGTGAGGGTGCGGACGGTGTCGGCGGCTCCGCTCAGGTACCCGGCCGGCCGGGCGGTCCCGCGCAGCACCGCGTTGTCGAGGTCCTGCGGCCGGGGTGGGGACGTGCTGCGCCCGACCGGCTCGGCGACGAGGGCGGCGAGCGGGTCGGCGGCCGGGCCCGCGGCCGGGCCGGGCGGCGGGTCGGGGGCGTGGGTGCGCAGCGCGATGTCGAACCGGGACGGCGGCGGCGAGGGCAGGACGCCCACCCCGTCGATCAGCAGCAGCACCTGTCCGTGCTCGTCGCCGTGCGCCCAGCCGAGCGGGACGCCGCCGGGCCCGAAGGCGTCGACCCGCGGCCAGGGCACCGGCGTCCCGGCGGCGGTGGTGACGCGCAGCCGGATGCCGGTCGTGCCGAGCGGCACGGGGTGGGCGGGGCCCGGCAGCAGCCAGGGCAGCAGCAGCCGGGCGTCGGCACGGACGTACGGGGCGGACGGCGGCCGGGTGTCGGCCCCGGCGAGTTCGGGCCGGGTCCACAGCGGTATGCGGAAGCGGCGCGGGATCCACCGCCGGGCGGGGTCGTCGACGCGGACGGTCACGGTGTGCGGCAGCCCGCCGGACGTGCCGTGCCGCAGGACGAACCCGGTCGCTCCGTGGCCTTCGAGCGGCCGGAGCAGGTCACCGGGGTGCGGCCGGCGGCCCGGGACGGGGTCGTACTCGCAGCTGACGCGCAGCCCGGGCCCGGCGGGGGCGCGGGTGCGGGCGTCGAGCGGCCGGACGGCGAGGGCGAGCCGGTGCAGCACCTCGGCCGTCCCCGCGTCGACGGTGATCGGGTCCTCCCGCCCGGCAGGGGTCATCGGGTCCTCCCGCTCCGTGGGCCGCCCGGTCATCGTGCGCGCTCCGCGGAGACCGGGCCGGCGGCGACGGTGGTGACCGTACCGGGGGCGGGTCCGGCCGGGCCGTCGATACGGACGACCCGGGCGACGTACGGCAGGCAGAGCCGGTAGTCGGTGGTCATGGCCTGGAAGGCCTCGCTCATCGAGTCCATCGCCAGTTCGTCGGGGACGACCTGCACCGAGTCGCCGGGCAGCCAGTCGCCGCTCGGGTGCAGGAGCGGCCCGGTGAGCAGGGCCTCGGCCTCCAGGATCCGGGCGGCGAGCCCGAGCCATTCCAGCTCCGCCTCCACGAACTGGTCCCAGGCGGCGACCATCAGGTGCATCCGCAGCGGCAGGCGGGGCAGCCCGTCCTGGGCGGCCAGCGCCGCGAGGGCGGGCCGGGTCTCCCGGTCGATGCTCAGGCGGTAGCAGTACACGGAGACCGCCGGGTTGCGGATCACGGAGCCCGGGGTGTCGACCTTGTCGAAGTCGACGGGGCCGGCGAGGACGGCCTCCGGGCGGCGCCCGACGGGGACCTCTTCGGCGAAGCGCCGGTTGAGCAGCGCGACGACGCTGCGTCCGACGGCGGCGAGAGCCCGGTATCCAGCCATGGGGCGATGCTGCGGCCCGCCCCGTCACGGGCGCGTTGCCGGACCCGCGCCCGGCCGGGGCGCCGGTGGCGATGGCCGGGCGACGGGCCGGTGACACCGCCGGGCCCACACTCGGCTCGTGCCTGCCCGCATCGACCAGGAGAGCCCGCATGAGCAGCACCGCGCACACCCACCCCGCCGGCAGCAGCACCGGCGGCTGCGACCCCGGCGCCATCGACGAACTGGCCTGCATCGCCACGGGAATCCAGCGCCGGGCCGAGGTCACCCAGGAGCACCTGCCGCAGCTGCGGGAGTTCCAGGAGAAGTTCAACGGGGCCCGGACCCGCTACACCCGGGCCCGGCTGGCCGCGAAGGCGGATCTGGACGAGGCGGCCGCGACGCTCGGCAAGGTCCGCGAGCAGATCCGCTGCCGGGTCGGGCACGAGCAACGGCACTGCCTGGCGCAGGCCGTGGACCGGGTCTTCGAAGACATCCGCAGGTGCGCGGGCGGTTGGGGGTGCTGCGTGGACGACTGCGGGTGCGAATTCTCGGACACGGTCCACCCGGAGGACACGGTGGCCTCCCTCGCGGCCCGGATCGCCCGGTACGCGCAGGACACCGAGAAGGCGGCGGCCTGTTTCACGGCGCTGGAGGGCGAGGTGACGGCGCTGCCCGAACGGGCGGTGAAGATCAAGGCGGATGCGGTGCAGCTGCTGGCCGACGTCTGCGACCCGGTGCTCGGGCAGGACGTCGTACGCCTCTACGCCCGCCTGCTGGTCCTGCTGCGCCGGATCGCGGAGGCCTTCCGGGGCTTCGCAGGCGTCTCGGAGTTCGTCGACTGCCTGTGCAAGGCGCTGCTGTGCGTCCTCAAGGGCTGGCAGGCCATCGCCGTGCTGGAGGGTGCCCGGGCGGAGCTGCTGTGCAAGGAGGAGACCCGGCGCCGGGCGTGCGAGCGCAAGCAGCGGGAGACCGTGGAGGAGGTGATGGCCGAGTACACCCGCCTGTGTCCGCCGTGCCCGGCACACGCCGAGCCGGCCCGGGAGGCCGGCCCGGACTCCGAGGACGAGGAACCCGCCCCGGCCGTGGCCGGGTAGCCTCGGCCGCCGCACCCGGGCCCCGACGGTGCGTGCAGTTGCCCGTGAGTCCGGGGATCGTCGCCCCGCGGGTGACCGGACGTCGGTGCGAGGGGCGGAACGGGGGGATGACTCCCGGCCGGCCCACGGGTTCGCCGGATGTCCTGTGAGCGCGGGCCCGCGTCATGATCGCTGTCTGGGCCGGGTCGGTCGGACGGGCCCGACGCGCTGTACGAGAAGGGACGCCGGATGCGGCACAAGAGGCTCAATCCCCGGGGGCCGTGTCGGCCCAATGCAGTTGCCTTAGCGTCCCGGCCTCATAGCGCCGCGTGCAGCCCGAGAGAATGACGGCATGACCATCTTCCGCTGTGCCAACTGTCAGCAGCCCGTGACCAGCGAAGTGGTGTCGGGGGAACCAGTGAGGGGTCCCGAGCGGCCGCCGGGCCACGAAGTCGCTCCGCCGAGGATGGCTCTGGGGACCTTCAAGACCAACTTCGACGGCAGCCTTCTGATCTTCCACCCGGACAACGTTCCTGGGACGGTGCTTCACCCCGACCCGCAGCGTGTCAGTGGTTGCTGCGGGCTCGCGGGCCAAGACGGGCCCAACCTCGTCTGCGGCGGATGCGGCGTTGAGGTAGCGACGAAAGAGTCCGATTGCTGGACCGACAACCTTGTGGCACTGATTGCCGCCGCAGTGACTGATGGGCGTATGACAGACGCTGACATCTAGGGCGAGGTCCGGGCTTGCGTTCCCTTGAGCACCGGCCTCCCGGCCGACGGTTGCTCTTCGGCTTCGAGGTCTGGTTGTGCGTCCAGCGACCGGGCTGGACCGTGCCGCGTCTGGCGCGAGTCCTCAGCACAGGCCAGCGGTTCGGCTTCTTGATCGCGCGTGGGCAGTCCCGGCCGCGCCGGGCCGGGAGGAGGCGTGCGCGTGCCTCCCGCCCGGCCTCGGCGAAGGAACGGGTGAGCTTGGTGGGGGTCGCTCCGAGCTGGGACGGGATGCTGCGGCGGACGATGCGGACGCACTTCAGGTAGGAGACACGGTCGGCGTCCACGACCGGACGGGCAAGCGCCGTCGCGTGGGCGAACTTGCGGATCGCGTGGTGAACGGCGAGATAGGCCCACAGTTCCTGCCGGACGCCTTCCGGTGTCCGCGACCTGATCGGCCCGCCGGGGCCGAGGTGGTTCTTGATCTCGTCGAAGGCGAGCTCGATCTCCCAGCGTTCCCGGTAGAGCGCGACCAGCTCGGCGGCCGGATACTGCTCGGGGTCCAGCAGCGTCGTGCCCAGGTAGGCGACCTTGTCGCCCTTGGCGAAGGTGATGACGCGGTAGATCACATGTCGGGGCAGCGTTCGACCCTCTCGCGCGGCTCGGAGCCGGACCTCCTTGCCCGGTCGCGCCATCGACAGATACGAACCGTCCGGAAGTTCTTGCTGGGCGGTGCCCAGGTGGTTGGACTGGAGCCTGACCAGCAGATCCGCGCCCGCCGCGGTGAAGGCGTGGGCGAACTCGACCGACCAGAAGCCGCGGTCGGCGATGACCACGTCACCGGGACCGGTGGAGCTGGCCAGCGGGTAGGCGAGGCTGCGTTCTCCGTCGCGGTAGCCGCCGAGGCGGGCATCGAGGACTCCGTGCGTTCCGATCTCGGCGAGGACCACCGCCCTGACCTGGGGGAAGCCGAAGGGGACGCCGCCGGTGGTGGAGGGGCCGTCGAAGGTGTCGCCGTTGCTCGTCGAATCCGGAAGATCGAACTGAGTGCCGTCCAGGGCGAGGAGCCGCAGCCCCCGCCACCACGCGCCGGGCGTGGCCGGGGTGGCGAGCGGGCCGGCCACCTGGCGGAACACGGTCTCCAGCCCGTCCTCGCCGAGCCGGGCGCGGGCCCGGCACAACGACGACCGGTTCACCCGCGCGAGCGCCCGGCTGCCCGGGATGCCGCTGGTCAGCACCCGCAGCACCTCCTCGTACGACTCCCGGGCGAACAGACACAGCGCCAGGACGAAGTACACGACCAGCCGCGCCGGAAGGAGGCGGCGCCGCTGCTCGGCCCGGCCGTGCTTGGCTATCGCCGCGTCGACCAGCTCAGCGGTGAACACCTTCGTCAGGATCCCGATCCGCACCCGCTGCCCTGCGCCCCACCCCGTCACACGCGGGGCAACGATCCCCGCGACTCAAAGGCAACTGCATTGGCCGTGTCGGCCCCCGGGGGGCGACTACTCCCAGTCGTCCCAGGGCGGGTCCGTCTCCTCCGGGTCGAGGGGCGGCTCTTCGTCCCAGGGCTCCTGCGGTGCGGTGCGGCCCGGGCCGGCGGGTCCTGCGGGGGCTGCGGCCGGTGCTGCGGGCTGCGTCGTGCCGGCTGCGGACCCGGCGAGGGTGTCGAGGATACCCTCGGCGTACTTGGCGAGCTTCGCCTCACCGACGCCGTTGACCGTGCCGAGTTCGTCGACGGTGGTCGGCAGGAGCGTCGCGATCTCCCGCAGGGTCGCGTCGTGGAAGACGACGTACGCCGGTACGCCCTGTTCGCGCGCCGTCGCGGCCCGCCAGGCCCGCAGGGCCTCGAAGACCGGTACGGCGGCCGCCGGCAGGTCGGCCGGCACCCGCGCGGCCTTCCCGGAGCGGGCCCCGGACTCCTTGCGGGTCCGGCCCGCGGCGGCGGGCGCCGGCTCCTTGCGCATCGGCACGGTCCGCCGGCCGCCCAGCACGTCGCCGCTGGCGTCCGTCAGCACCAGCGTGCCGTAGTCGCCCTCGACCGCCAGCAGGCCCTGTGCCAGCAGCTGCCGTACGACCCCGCGCCATTCGCCGGCGGACAGGTCGGCGCCGACGCCGAACACCGAGAGGGTGTCGTGGTCGAACTGGATGACCTTGGCCGTCTTCTTGCCCTGGAGGATGTCGACGATCTGTCCGGCGCCGAACTTCTGCCGCCGCTCCCGGGCCAGTCGCCACACCGTCGACAGGAGTTTCTGCGCGGCGACGGTCCCGTCCCAGGACTCGGCGGGGGTCAGGCAGGTGTCGCAGTTGCCGCAGGGGCTGGACTCCTGCCCGAAGTAGGCCAGCAGCCGCACGCGGCGGCACTCGACGGTCTCGCACAGGGCGAGCATCGCGTCGAGGTGTGCGTTGAGCGAGCGGCGGTGGGTGTCGTCGCCCTCGGATCCGTCGATCAGCTTGCGCTGCTGCACCACGTCCTGCAGGCCGTACGCCAGCCAGGCGGTGGCCGGTTCCCCGTCGCGGCCGGCGCGGCCGGTCTCCTGGTAGTAGCCCTCGACCGACTTCGGCAGGTCGAGGTGGGCCACGAAGCGGACGTCCGGCTTGTCGATGCCCATGCCGAAGGCGATGGTGGCCACGACCACGATGCCGTCCTCCCGCAGGAAGCGGGCCTGGTTCGCGGCGCGCGTGGCCGGGTCCATGCCCGCGTGGTAGGCGACGGCGTCGATGCCGTGCTCCACGAGGGCGGCGGCGGTCTTCTCCACGGAGGCCCGGGAGAGGCAGTAGACGACGCCGGCGTCCCCCTCGTGCTCGCTGCGGATCAGCTCCAGCAGCTGCTTGACGGGGTTGTTCTTGGCGGCGATCCGGTACTGGATGTTCGGCCGGTCGAAGCTGGCGACGAAGTGCCGCGCGTCCTGCAGGCCGAGGCGGGCGGCGATCTCGGCGTGCGTGCCCGGGGTGGCCGTCGCCGTGAGGGCGATCCGGGGCACCTTGGGCCAGCGCTCGTGGAGCATGGACAGCGCGAGGTAGTCGGGCCGGAAGTCGTGGCCCCACTGGGCGACGCAGTGCGCCTCGTCGATGGCGAAGACCGAGATTTCGGCCCGGTCGAGGAGCCGCTGGGTGCCCTCGGTGCGCAGCCGCTCGGGGGCCAGGTACAGCAGGTCGAGCTCGCCGGCGAGGAGGAGCTGCTCCACGGTGCGCCGCTCGTCGAAGCCCTGCGTGGAATTGAGGAAGCCGGCCCGGACGCCGAGCGCGGTCAGCGCGTCCACCTGGTCCTGCATCAGCGCGATCAGCGGCGAGATCACCACGCCGGTTCCGCCTCTGACGAGGGCCGGGATCTGGTAGCAGAGCGACTTGCCGCCGCCGGTGGGCATCAGCACCAGGGCGTCGCCGCCGGCGGTGACGTGCTCGATGATCTCCTTCTGCTCGCCGCGGAAGGAGTCGTACCCGAAGACGCGGTGAAGCACCTGCAGGGCATCGCTGGTCTCGGGGGACGCGTCCGAAAGGGTCATGTCCGGCAGCCTACCGACCTCCTGCGACACCCCGCTCCGCCCTGTGGAAAACCACCGCGGCGGGACGGCGGCCGCGCGGGCGCTCCTCGGCCGCGGCGGACCACCACAGGCGGGCCGCGGCGGCGGCCGACGCTGCGGCGACCGCGCCGAGGACGGCGACGGCGGCCGTCAGGCCGGCGGCGGCCCCGACCCAGCCGGCCAGGGGGTAGGTCAGCAGCCAGCAGGCGTGGGACAGGGAGAACTGGGCGGCGAAGGCCTCGGTGCGCCGCCCGGCCGGGACGGCCCGGCGGATGAGCCGGCCGGCGGGGGTGAGCACGAGGGAGTTTCCGGCGCCGAACGCCGCCCAGGCCGCCAGCAGGGCGGGCCAGCGCCAGCTGCCGGAGCCCGCCGCGGTCAGCGGTCCGACGGTGGCGAACACCACGGTGAGGCCGAGGGCGCCGCGCAGCATCACCGTGCGGTCGGCGGCCCGGTCCAGGACGCGGGGCAGGAGCAGGGCCACGGCCATGGAGCCGGCTCCGTAGGCGCCGAGGGCGAGGGCGACGTCCTCGGTGGGGCGGCCCAGGTGGTCGCGGACGTACACGACGGTGTTGACGGTGACGAGTGCGCCGGCCGCGGCCACGGTGAGGTTGAGCAGCAGCAGGGCGCGCAACTGCGGGGCGGCGAGGAAGAGCCGGGCACCGGCGGTGGCGGCCGCGTACGCCCGCCCGCCGCGCCGTCCCCCGTCGTGGCCGGCGCCCGTGCCGGCGCCCGTGCCGGCGTCAGCGGCGGCTTCGGTGGTGGCGGCGGTCGCGGCGGTGGGGGCGGTGGGGTCGGCACCGCCCGCCGTCGCCCCGGCCGTCGCCGTCGCCCCAGCCGTCGCCGCGGCCCCCGGTCGGGGCAGGACGACGGAGGCGACCAGGACGGCCGAGCCGAGGAAGCCTGCGACGGTGCCGAGGAAGAGCCGGTCGTAGCTCGTGACGGCGAGCAGGGCGGCGGCCAGCGCCGGGCTGAACAGGCTCTCCAGGTCGTAGGCCAGTCGGGACAGGGACAGCGCGCGGGTGTAGTCGCGCTCCTCGGGCAGCACGTCGGGGATCACGGCCTGGAAGGCCGGGGTGAACACGGCGGAGGCGGCCTGGAGCACGAAGATCAGGACGTAGACCTGCCAGACCCGGTCGACGAACGGCAGGGACAGGGCCACCGCGGCGCGGGCCAGGTCGGCGCCGATCAGGAGGGTGCGGCGGGGCAGCCGGTGGGCGACGGCGGCGACGACGGGCGCGATGGCGACGTACGCCACCATCTTGATCGCCAGCGCGGTGCCGAGGACCGATCCGGCCCGGGCGCCGGCGATGTCGTGGGCGAGCAGGCCGAGGGCGACGGTGGCCAGGCCGGTGCCGGTCAGGGCGACGGCCTGGGCGGCGAACAGGTGCCGGTAGGTGCGGTTGCGCAGGACGGAGAGCATGCGGCGGCCTTCCCTCGGCGGTGGGCGCCCCTCCACCGTAGCGTCATGTGCGCAGATGCGCACATGACGAACTGTGCCCGCGCACCCCCGGCCGCAACCGCACCGTCCGGCCCTAGGCTGTCCCCATGGCCTTGAGCGACCCCTTGCCACCTGCGAGCCCCGCGCACCTGCACACCCCCGACAGCGCCCGGCTGGCCGAGGCGGCCTCGGTCTTCGCCCTGCTCTCCGACCCCACGCGCCTGCACCTGCTGTGGCTGCTCGCCCAGGACGAGTCCGACGTCGGCACGCTCGCCGAGCAGTGCGCCGCCTCGCGCACCGCGGTCAGCCAGCATCTGGCCAAGCTGCGGCTGGCCCAGCTGGTGGAGTCCCGCAAGGAGGGGCGCCACGTCCACTACCGGCTGCGCGACGGCCACCTGCGCCGCCTGGTCCTGGAGGCGCTGAGCCACGCCGACCACCGGGTCAGCGGAGAGGCGCCCCACGACTGACGGCCGCCGTGGGAGGCTGGGGCCATGCCGTCCCGAGGGGTGATGCCGGTGGTCCCCGTGATGCCCGTGGTGCCCGAGTTGGTGCAGCTGACGACCCCGACGGGCGTGCCGCCCGCAACGGCACGTCAGCTGACGGACTGTTGGACGGCCGTGGTCAACGCGGGCGGGGCGGTGATCGCCCCCGAACTGCCGATGCCGCCCGTGGTCGCGGCCGATGTCGCGCCCGCGGTGGACCGCCTCGTCCGCGGGCTCGATCCGCTGCGGTGCCGGCTCCTCCTCGCCGTGTCCGACGGGGCGCTGTCCGGTTGGCTGGTTCTGCGCCATGACCCGCACCCGCTGGTGGCCCACTGCGGGGTGGTCAACCACCTCCAGACCCTGCCCGGCTTGCGCGGCCGCGGCATCGGCACCTCCCTGATGACCGGCGTGGCCGATATCGCGCGGGGCGAGTTGGGCCTGGAGCGGCTGCAGCTCAGCGCCCGGTCCGGGTGCGGGCTGGAGGAGTTCTACGGGCGGCTCGGCTGGGTGGAGGTGGGCCGGTGGCCGGGTGCGCTGCGTGTGGCGCCCGGGGACGACCGGGACGACGTCCTGATGGGCCTCACCCTCTGAAACGGCCGTCCCGATCCGGCCAACCGCCCCCGCGTGCTCCTACGCCCCCTTCAGCTGCGGCAGACGGGGAGCGATGATGGGCGGAGCCGTACGAGTGATCGCGGATGCGGGTCCGCATGCGTCGTCGGGGAGGGACGGCCGGGATGAGCGACGCCCCTTTGTACCTGGAACCGCGGCTCACCTCGGGCCCTGCGGCCCTGCTGCGCTCCGGGCCGTTCCTGCACGGCCTCGTGGAGGCGCTCGGGTCGCCCCTGAACGTCGTCCTGCCCGAGGAACTGGAGCGCAACGCGGAGGCGTTCTTCGAGGTCCTACGCCGGCACCGGCTACCGGGCCGGATCTGGTTCGCCCACAAGGCCACCGGCTCCAGCGCCCTGGTCCGCCACGCGGCCGCCACCGGCGTCGACCTGGACGCCGCCTCCGTGGAGGAACTGCAGCACGCCCTCGGGGCGGGTTTCACCGGCGACCGCATCATGGTGACCGGCCCGAAGGACCCCGCCTTCCTGTGGCTCGCCGCCCGCTGCGGGGCCACCTTGAACGCCGACGGACCGGGCGAACTGGCAGAGGCGGCCCGGCTGGTGCGCAGCCACGGCCTGCCCCGGCTGCGCGTCGTGCTGCGCCTGTCGGAGTTCGGCGCGGCGGGTCCGCGGACCCTTTCCCGGCCCACCCGCTTCGGCACCCTCGAACGGCACCTGGCCCGGCTGCTCGACCTGCTGGACACCCTCCGGGACGCCCTGGAGCCCGTGGGCGTCGGCTACCACCTGGACACCACCAGCGCGGACGAGAAGGCCGTCGCCCTGGAGGGCTGCATACGGGCCGTGGACGAGCTCCGGCTGCGGGGCTTCCAGCCGCGGGCGATCGACGTCGGCGGTGGCTTCGGCATCAGTTACCTCGCGCACGCCGCCCAGTGGGAGGGCTGGACGACCGCCCTCACCGAATCCGTGCTCGGCCGGCGCGGACCACTGGCCTGGGGCGGGTACGGGTACGGCCTGCGCGTGGAGAACGGCGTCCTCAAGGGCGCGCCCGCCCTGTACCCCGCGTACCGGCCGACGGCCGGCGCCGCCTACCTCGACGAGCTGCTCTCCCTCCCGGCGCCGGGACTGGGACGCCCGTTGGGCACGCTGCTGCTGGAGAGCCTGTGCGACCTGTACGCCGAACCCGGTCGCGCCCTCGTCGACCAGTGCGGGCTGACCCTCGGCCGGGTCATGGAGGTCCGCGACGACGCCGGCGGCCCGCCACGGGTGCGGCTCGCGCTCAACGCCGGCGATGTCGGCCTGGAGGAGCACGGCGTGCTCGTGGACCCGGTCCTCGTCCCCCGCGACGGCAGCCCGCCCTCTGCCGACCCCGCCGTCGGGCCCGTCGGGGTGCACCTCATGGGCAGCCTCTGCCTGGAGGCCGACCTGATCACCCGCCGGACCGTCTTCCTGCCCCGCCTGCCCCGCCCCGGCGACCTGCTGGCCTTCCCGAACACGGCCGGGTACTGCATGGACTTCACCGCCACCCGGGCCCAGCGGCAGCCCGTGGCCCGCAAGGTGGCCGTCAGAGCCGCCGCGGCCGGCGCGGGAGCGGGTGCCGGAGCCGGCACCGGAACCGACGCCGGAGGGGAGGGCGGAGCCTGGCGCTGGTGCCTCGACGAGCAGTACTGGCCGGTCACGGAAACGGGGGGATGAGGCACATGAGGTACGACAGCATCACCGACGCCATCGGCAACACCCCGCTGGTGCGCATCGATCCGGACGTGCACGGACTGCGGAACATCGATCTCTACGCCAAGCTGGAGATGCTCAACCCGTTCGGCTCGTTGAAGGACCGGCCGGCCTGGAACATGGTCCGCGACCGGCTGGCCGGCGCGACGGCCGGCGGCGAGACGGTGGTCGAGCTGTCCAGCGGGAACACCGCCAAGGCCCTGGCCCTGATCGCGGGGCTGCACGGGCTGCCGTTCAAGAGCGTCACCAACCGCATGCGCGTCCCGGAGATCAAGGACCTGCTGCTCCTGCTCGGCGCGGAGATCGAGGAGCTGCCCGGGCAGAGCGAATGCCTGGACCCGACCGACACCGCCGACCCGCTCACCCTCTTCCACCAGCAGCTCAGCACCCCCGGGAGCGCCCACCTCCACACGGACCAGTACTTCAACCCGCTGAACGCCGAGGCCCACGCGCAGGGCACCGGCCCCGAGATCATCGCCGACCTGGACGGCCGCGCCCCCGACTGGTTCATCGCCTGCGTCGGCACCGCCGGCTCCTCCACCGGCGTCGCCCGGGCGCTGCGCGCCCACGATCCGGCCGTGCGCGTGGTCGGGCTCGTCGGCGCGAAGTCGGACTTCATCCCGGGCATCCGCACCGCCGACGAGGTGCAGGAGGTGGGCCTGTTCGACCCGGCCGCCTACGATGCGATCGAGGCGGTGAGCGCGGACGAGGCCCTCGACGGGATGCTGGTCCTGCTGCGCCGTTGCGGACTGCTGTCCGGCCCGACCGGCGGGGCCGCCTACCACGGCGCGGTCCGCCACCTGAAGGCCCTCGATGCCGGGCTGACCGAGCGCCGGACGGCCGTGTTCATCGTCTGCGACCGGGCCGAGAGCTATCTGGGCTACGTCCGGCAGCGTCGGCCCGAGCTGCTGGGCCGGCCCGCCGTGCGGAACTCGGCCGCCACGGTCACCGGGGCCGAACTGGCCGCCGTGCGCGCGATGGACGTGGCCGAGGCCCGCAAGTGGGTCGAGTCGGGGCAGCCGTTGGTGGTCGACCTGCGCGGGCCGTTCGCGTACGGGGCGCTGCACATCGACGGCTCGGTCAACATCGTGGACGAGCTGTTCGCGGAGCTCGTCCGCGGCGGGCTGCCGTTCAGCACGAGTCGGCCGGTGCTGCTGGCCTGCCCGGTCGGCGAGCAGTCGCAGCGGTACGCGGCCCTGCTGACCCGGATGGGGCACCCGGACGTGCGCAGCCTCGCGGGCGGCATCATCGCCTGGCGGGACGCGGGCGCCCCGCTGGTGCGCGACTGATGGCCGGCCCGCCGATCCGGCCGATCCAGCCGATCCGGCCGACCCCGCCGCCCCCTCGGGATCCGCGGACGGAGCTGCGGGAGCTGGCCGCGTGGCAGCGGCCGCTGCGCGCCGCGTTCCCCATCGTGGCCGGGCACCCCGACCGGGCCTACCTCGACAGTGCGGCGACCGCGCAGAAGCCGCAGCCGGTGCTGGACGCCGTGCAGGACTACCTCACCACCTCCAACGCCAACTCGGCGCGGGGTTCGTACCCGTGGGCGAACGCGACGACGGCGCTGGTGGAGGGAGCCCGCGAGCAGGTGAAGGCCTTCCTGGGGGACCCGGACCCCGGGCGCTCGTCGGTGCACTTCACCAGCGGGGCCTCGGAGGGGCTGCGGACCGTCGCCCGGGACTGGCTGCCGGAGCTGCTCTCCGACGGCGACGAGATCGTCGTCCCCTTCGGCGACCACCGGGCCAACCTCGACCCGTGGCTGGAGGCGCGGGACCTGCTGGCCGCGCGCGGGGTGCGGATCATCGTGCGGGAGCTGCCCTGCCAGGCCGGTTCCGGGGACTACGACCCGGCGGCGCTGGCCGAACTGGCCGGTCCACGGACCCGGTTCGTGGCCGCGACGCACGTCCACCACGTGTACGGCGCCGACATGAACGTGGACCGCGTCCGCGCGGCGGTGGGGCCGCACGTGCCGATCTGCCTGGACGCCGCCCAGAGCGTCGGCCACCAACCGGTCTCCCTCACCGAGCTGGACGTGGACTTCCTGGTGTTCTCCGGGCACAAGGCGCTCGCCCTGCCGGGCACCGGCGCGGTGTGGGCGCGGGGCGCGCGCGGCCCGGCGTTCCGCCCCGGCGGCTGGCCGGGCACGCCGAACACCGCGGGCATCGCGAGCCTTTCGGCCGCCCTGGACTGGCTCCGGGCCGCCGGTGTGGGGCGGATCGCGCGGTGGACGACGGCGCTCGCGGCGGTGCTGACCGACGGGCTGGACCGGCTGCCCGCGTACGAGGTCCTCGGCTGCCGGACCAGCCTGGCGGCCGGTTCCCGGGTGCAGCGGCGCGGAAGCATCGTGACCTTCCGGCACCATGCGATCGGCTCCCAGGACCTGGGGTTCATCCTGTACAGCCACGGGTTCATGGTGCGGTCCGACGACCACTGCCAGGCCGGGCGAAGTGTACGGGACGGATCGGTGCGCGTGAGCCTGCACGTGTACAACACGCTCGAAGAGATGGAGGAGTTGCTGACCGTGCTCGCCAACCTGCAATGATTTTCACTATGGGTATGAGCGCAGTGACGGCCGCGCGCTGGGTGGAGCGCTGGGAGTGCCAGCAGCAGCGGTACGCGGTGGACCGCGAGGAGCGGTTCACGGTCATCGCCGACGTGGTCGAGCACGTCACGCACACCACGTCCGGCCGCCGCCTCCTCCTCGACCTGGGCAGCGGCCCGGGCACGCTCGCCGCGCGCCTGGCCGACCGGCTGCCCGGGTCCGAGGTGCTGGCCGTCGACGCGGACCCGCTGCTGCTGGAGCTGGGCCGGGCGCACTTCGGGGACCGGCTGCGGTACGTACGGGCCCTGATCGGCGCGCCCGGCTGGCTCGACGCGCTCACCCTCGACCGGCCGGTGGACGCGGCCGTCTCCGCCACGGCCCTGCACTACCTGGACCGGGCCACCCTGGCCGGCGTCTACCGGGACCTGGCCGAACGGCTGCGCCCGGGCGGGGTGTTCGTCAACGGCGACCACATCGCACCGGACTCGGCGCCCCTGCGCGCCCTGGCGCACGACATCGGCCGCCGCCACAGCGAGCGCAGCCTGGCCTTCACCCACGAGGACTGGGCGTCCTGGTGGTCGGGGGCGGCCGCCGACCCGGAGCTGGCGCCGCTGCTGTCCACCCAGGACGCCGGCGGCCACCCGCCCTGCGCCGCCGACGACCTGCCGGTGTCGGTCCACGCCGCGCTGCTGCGCCGGGCCGGCTTCCGCCATGTGGGCACGGTCTGGCAGTACGGCAGCAGCCGGGTCCTGGCCGCCGTGCGCTGACCCCGCAGAGCGCGGGCGGTCAGGCCTGCCGCATCAGGTCCCCGGCTCCGCCCCTGGTCACGGCCGTGACGGGGATGCCGGCCCGGTCGAGGAGGCTGGCTGCGATGGTGGCCCGGCGGCCGCTGCCGCACACCGTCCAGAACTCCCGGTCCCGGGGCAGTGCACCGAGCCGCCGGGGCAGTTCGGCGAGCGGCACGACGAGGGCGCCGGGGATGCCGCCGTCGGGGTGCTCGGGCCGGACGTCCAGGATGCGCCGCTCGGCGAGGTGCCCGGCGAGTTCGGCGGCGTCGGCCGTCCGGAAGGAGCGCAGGGGGCGGCCGGCGGCGGCCCAGGCGTCGACGCCTCCCACGAGGTGCCCGGCGATGTCGTCGTACCCGATCCGCAGGAGCTGGCGCACCGCCTCGCGGCCCGCCTCCTCGGCCGGTTCGGGCAGGACGAGGACCAGGCGGGTGCCGAACGGCACGACCTCGGCGACCAGGCTCGCGAACCGGTCGTCGAGCTCCTCGCAGATCGAGCCGGGCAGGTGGGCCGCGGCGAAGGCGGCGCGGTCACGGCCGTCGACGATCTGCGCGCCGCCCCCGGCGAGCCCCTCGACCGCGGCGGGGGTGAGCGGCCGCAGCGGGGGCGGGCCGCCGAGGACGGGCGGGCCGGACCGGTTCACCGGGGCCATGTGGTGGTAGTAGGCCGGGTACGGCGGCAGGCCCGTCATCCGCCCGCTGACGAACTCCTCCTCCGCGGTGGTGAGGGCCGGGTTGGTGCGCCGCTCGGCGCCCACGGTGGTGGTCCGCTCCTCGGCTGCCGGGCCGGCCGAGCAGGAGCTGCCGGCACCGTGGGTGGGCAGGACGCGGGTGGTGTCGGGGAGGAGGGCGAGCCGCCGCAGCGAGTGGTACTGGGCGCGGGCCAGCTCCTCGGTGTGGTCGGGGCCGGAGAGGTCGGTGCGGCCGGCGGTGCCGACGAGGAGGCTGCCGCCGGTGAACACGGCTGCCGGTTCCGGGCGGGGGCCGTCGAAGACGAGGTAGGAGGTGTGCTCGACGGTGTGCCCCGGCGTCTCCAGCGCCCGTACGGTCACGTCGCCGATCGTGATCTCGTCTCCCTCGGCCAGGCCGAGGTGGTCGAAGGCGTACGGCGCCCGGGCGGGGCCCGCCACGGTGGCCCCGGTCGCGGCGCGGACCTCCAGGGCCCCGGAGACGTAGTCGTTGTGGACGTGCGTCTCCAGCGCGTACCTGATCCGCACGCCGCGGTCGGCGCAGGACTCCATCAGCTCCCAGCTGTCGCGCTGCGGGTCGACGAGCGCGGCCTCGTCCCCGCTCACGAGGAGGTAGCTCGTGTCGCCGAGCGAGGCGGTGGTCATGATCTCGATCTCGTTCATCGGGTCACCGGGTCCTTCAGACGACGACCAGGTCCACGCGGGCCACGGGGTTGCAGCCGTAGCCGCGGGCGTTCCAGGGTGCCCCGTCCGGCTGGGTGTCGCCGCGGGCGTCGGTCGCGCGGGACAGCAGCCGGTAGGGGCCGGGCCGAACCGGCGTCCACCGGTACGACCAGGCGGTCCAGGCGTAGGGGCCGGCCGGGGCCTCCAGACGGGCGTGGTGCCAGCCCGCGCCGGGGCCGTCGGCCCCGGCCCCGGCCCCGTCTTCCCCGGCCCCGCCGTCCCCGGCGTACTCCGCCCGCACCACCACCCGGCGCACGGGCACGCCTCCGCCCGACCAGGCCCACCCCCGCACCAGGACCTCGTGGCCGCGGCGCAGGTCCGCGTCCGGTTCGGGGCTGGTGATCAGCGATTTGACCCGGACGGTCGTGACGGGCCCCTCGGGGGTGCCGCGGGAGTCGGTGTACACGTATTCCTCGGCCTGGAACACGCCGGTGAACGGCTCGGTCACGGCGCGGGCACCGACCAGCCACTTCACGTCGGCGACCGCGTACCTGCCGGGGACCACCAGGCGGGCCGGCGCCCCGTGCTCGGGGGTGAGCGGCTCGCCGTTCATGTGGGTGGCCACCAGGGTGGCGGGGTGGAGGGCGACGTCGAGGGGGAGGCTGCGCTCGAAGGCGGCGGGGCGGCCGTGCACGGTGCCGGAGTCGGCGCCGGTGAAGACGACCTCGACGGTGCGCGGGTCGAAGCGGGCCCGGGCGGCCAGGACCGCGAAGGGCACCCCTCTCACGCGTGGACAGCCGACCGCCCGCTGGTCCCACGGGAGGCCGGGCGGGCGGGGGGTCATCAGGGCGCGGCCGTTGCCCGCACACTCCATGAGGACGTCGAGCTCCTGGTGCTCCAGGGCGAGCAGTTCCGCGTATCCGAGGGTGAAGGGCGCGGCCGCGGCGCCGCCCAGGTGCAGCTGCCAGGTGTCGGGCGCGGTCCCGGGGATGCCGAAGTGGTCGCGGACGAACAGGGCGGCGACGGGCGTCACCGGTTCGGCCAGTGCGGCTTCGGGCGTCTGGGCGTTGTAAGGGTCTGACGTCACCGTCTCGGGCGCCCAGCCCGTGGCACCGGGCCCGAGCGGAACGGGCCATGCCGTCATCGCGGAACCTCCGTCGGCCCGCTGACCTGACACGACGCGGGTCCCCTTCAGTCTACGTCCGGGACCATCAGCGGAAAATTCCGGCAAAACCCTTGACTTGGTCTGATAGAGGAGGAAAGTAGTCCTTACACCGGAATACCAGAAAGAGCCACACCGCCTCCCGAAGACGTTCGGGAGCCCGCGTGACACTTGTCCAGGCTCTGGCTAGGCCCCCGGCAGAGACTGCCGACCGGAGGAACCACCGGCGACGACCGATGATCCTCGGGATCGGCAAGCTACCGGGGGCTGCTGTATGCCCGCGTACGCCCGGCCCGCCCGCCCGCCGGGCCCTCTTCGACGGCGACCCGGGGCCGGGCGGAGGTGCCCGGGCCCGGTACCGCGCGGCGCGTCAGGGGTTCTGCGGCGGGGCGGTGAAGGTGGTGAAGGCGCTGCGCTTCGGGAGGCGGAAGGCCTCGCGGCCGGTGACGGCGTTGAGGATCGTGGCGTTGCGTACCGCCCCGATGTCCAGGTTGGGCGCGGAGACCCCGTGACTGTGCACCTCGGCGTTGGCGACGAAGATGCGTCCCGCGATGCCTTCGGCGAGCTCGACGGAGTGGTCGAGGCGGACCCGGTAGCGTCCGCGGCCGTCCCGCAGCAGCAGGTGTTCGACGGGGTCGAGGAACCTGGGCGGGCGGTTGCGGTAGCCGGTCGCGGCCACGACCAGGTCGGTGGTGTGCTCGAACACCGCCCCCGTGTCGCGGTGCCTGCAGGTCAGCACCGCCCGGCCCGCCGCGTCGACGGCGGCGGCCTCCACGGTGATGCCGAAGCGCAGTTCGACGTCGGCGAGGCCGTGCTCCAGCTGGCGCCGGTACAGCAGTTCGTGGATCTCGTCGAGGGTGTCGGTGGAAATGCCCTTGTAGAACTGCCACTGCTCGCCGGCCAGTCGGTCCCGTACGTGCTCCGGCAGGGAGTGGAAGTACTGCATGTACGCCGGCGTGGTCATCTCCAGGACCATCTTGGTGTAGTCCAGGGGCGCGAAGGAGGGGGTCCGGGTCAGCCAGGCCGCCGCGGGGCCGCCCTCCACGTTGCGGCCGAGCAGGTCGACCATGACCTCGGCGCCCGACTGGCCCGAGCCGACCACGGTGACCTTGCCGGCGTCCTGCACGTCGGCCGCCCGGTACAGGTACTCCGAGGTGTGCAGCAGCCGCTCCGGCGGCAGTGCGGCCAGCGCCCCGGGCACGTGGGGCGCGGTGCCGATGCCGAGGACGAGGTTGCGGGCGGCCAGGCGCAGCCGGGTGCCGTCGCCGCGCACCACGTTCACGGCGAAGTGCTCGGGCCCGGGCATCCAGCGGACCTCTTCGACGCGGTGGGAGAAGCGGACGGAGGGCAGGCGGGCGGCGGCCCAGCGCAGGTAGTCCTCGTACTCCCGGCGGGAGGGGAAGAAGTTCTCCCGCACGGTGAAGGTGTACAGCCGGTCCATGTCGTGGAGGTAGTGCAGGAACGACAGCGGGTGGCCGGGCGCGACGAGGGTGACGAGGTCGGCGAGGAAGTTCACCTGCATCGAGGCGTCCGCGAACATCATCCCGCGGTGCCAGGTGAATTCGGGCTGTTCCTCCAGGACCAGCAGGTCGAGGTCGTCCACGGACCGGGCGAGGGCGGCGAGGCCCAGGTTGAAGGGGCCGCAGCCGATGGCGATCACATCGTGTCCGGTCATCGGGGCAGGTCCTCCTCGCGGCGGGGGTGACAGAGCAGGACGGCCGTCTTCTCGGGCAGGGTGATCTCCCGGATGCGGCGGTATCCGGCGGCGTCGAACGCGCGGAGGGAGGCCGTGTTGGCCACGTCCGGCTCGGCGACCACCCGCGTGCAGGCGGGGTCGGCGGCGAGCAGCCCCTCGGCCAGCGCCCGCAGCAGGGTCCGGCCCAGGCCCCGGCCGGTGCGGCCCTCCTCACCGATGGCGATGTGCACGCCGAGGTCGCGGGGGTGGTACGCGTAGTGTTCGGTCAGCCGGTCCCGCAGCACGCGGTACACCTCGACGTAGGCGACCGGCTCACCGTCCATCCCTACGAGGACCGGCCGCACGGCGACGCCCGAGAGGTGTCCGGCGATCTCCTCGTGCCAGCGTTCGCGCGGCCACGCCTGGTGCCAGAAGGCGTCTACGTGCGGGGACCGCATCCAGCCGTGGACCAGGTCGAGGTCGGCACCGTCGGCCCGGGCGGTCCGGGCCGACCAGGGTCCGGGCAGCAGCGGCAGCGGGGGTCCGGGGACGGCGGCGCCCGGCCGGTCCGTCTCCGGCGGCAGGTGGTGGGCGGACGTCATACGGCGGCCTCCTGCAGCGGGTTGGGAGCGTCCAGGTAGACGGACTGGGCGTCGAGCGGGGCGAGGACCTCGTCGATGCCGTGCAGCCGGGTGAGGAGGTTGGCCTTGCCGGGCAGAGTGGCGGCCGTCAGCCAGCGGCGCGCCAGTCGGTCCCCGTGCGGGCCAGCGGCGGCGAGGGCGGGGAGGGCGGCCCGCAGGCGGCCGGCGAGCACGGCCAGGAGGTCGCGTTCGGCGGCGAGTCCGTCGACGGCGAGGCATCCGATGACCGACAGTGCCTGGTTGCGCAGCAGGTAGTAGGAGAGGCGGTCGTCGACGAGGGCGTCGTCGACGACGGCGAGGGTGGAGGAGTCGGCGCCGGTCCGCTTGAGGAGGTCCGGCAGGTGGGAGGCGGCCAGGTAGTAGCCCTGGTTGTCACGGAAGGCGCCGCCGGCCACCCGGCCCTGTGCGTCCAGCCGGACCAGGGTGTTCTGCTGGTGCGCCTCCAGGCCGATGCCGGTGGCCGCGTACAGGTGGAGCATCGGTACGAGGACCCGGTCGGTGTAGTCGGCCGTCCACTGCTCGGCGGCGCCGGGGCCCTGCGCGGACACCAGCTCGCCGAGCGCGCTGCGGCCGAGGCCGGGGCGGGGGGCGACCAGGCCGACGAGGCAGCGCAGGTCGGCGATGCCGTGCGGGACTTCCCGTACGGCGACGTCGAGGCCGGTGACCTCCGGGCCCTCCGGTCGGCCGGGTTCGTCGACGGCGATCCATGCGGGGTCGCGGGTGATGGTGAATCCGGGGTGGGCGAGGAAGGTGCTGTCGGCGTGGCCGGCGTCGAGCAGCCGGTTGATCTCCAGGCCCCGGCGCAGTTCCGTACGGGTGGACTCGCGGCGGGAGTTGGTCAGCCGCAGGCCGAGGGAGAGCTTCAGCATCACCTCGGCGCCGGGCCGGTACACGGTGCGCAGGCTGGACGTCGGCCACCAGGCGGGGCCGAGCTCGCCGAGCGGTTCCAGCGCGCCGGAGGCGGCGAGGGCGGCGATGCGGGGGCGGTGCAGCAGGTCGCGGGCCTGCCAGGGGTGGGCGGGGATCAGTATCCGGCCGTCGGCGAGGGGCTGCCCGGCGAGGTCGGCGAGGAGGGCGACGGTGTCCCGGCCGGCCAGGGACGGCGCCCCTGCGACGGCGTCGTGCGAGACGACCGAGGGGTCGGCCGCGAACCAGTGCAGGCGGAAGGAGCCGCGCAGCTCGGGTGAGAAGGCGGCCGTGTCGTGGTCGGAGATGCCGTCGCGGCTCTTGGGGGCGGGGTGGTTCAGGTGGCCGAGGAGGAGGGCCTGTTCGGATGCGAGGAAGCCGTCCGTGCCGGGCGGCGGCGCGGGACGGGCCCGGCGGTCGGTGAGGAAGGCGGTGACGCGGCGTACGGATTCGGCGGTGCGCTCGACCAGGTCGGCGGCCTCGCCCGCGGGGACCCCGCCGGGGCGGGCGCCGCCCCGCACGGCGGCCTCCGCGGCGAGCAGGGCGACGGCGGTCACCGGGTCGGCGGGGTCACCGAGGAGGCCGCCGGGGCCTTCGAGGCGTACGGGGGCGAAGCGGTGCCAGCCGGTGGGCGAGCGGTGGGTGACCTCGGTGACGAGGGCCAGTCCTGCGGTGGGCAGTTCGACCCGCAGCGGGCCGGGGGCGACGGGTGTGGCGGTCTCCAGGAGCCAGCAGCGCAGCAGGGCCTCGGTGTGGGCGTGCTCGGCGGCGGTCCGGGGGTCGGGGGCGTGCAAGGGGTCGGCCGGAGTGGTGGGGGTTGCAGCCGCGGCGGTGGTCGTCATGCGGCGGTCTCCTCCATGAGTCGTTCGCAGGTGCGTCCGGCGTCGAGGACGGTGTCCACGAGGTCGTCGATGTCGTCGGCGGTGGCGGCGGGGTTGAGCAGGGTGAACTTCAGGCACACCCCGTGCGGGGCGCCCGGCGCACCGATCGGGGCCTCGGTGCGGCCGATGAGGGCGCTGCCGGACTGGAGCAGGCTGCGGCGGACGGCGCCGTTGAGGGCGTCGGCGACCCCCGGGTCCGCACCGCCGCGGTAGCGGAACACCACGGTGGTCAGCTCGGCCGGGGCGACCAGCTCCAGTTCGGGCTCGGCGAGGATGCGCCGTTCGGCGTGGCGGGCCAGGTCGTGGCAGGCGTCGACCATGCGGCCCATGCCGGTGCGCCCGTACGTCAGGAGCGTGGCGGCGGCCTTGACCGCGTCGGGGCGGCGGGTGGTCTGGAGGCTGCGTCCGAGCAGCCCGTCGTAGCCGGCCTCGGTGTCGTCGGCCGGGTTGAGGTAGGCGACCTCGCGGTCGAAGGCGGTGAAGGCTCTGCTGTCCGAGACCAGGAGGGCGCTGGCGGCGGCGGGCTGCCAGCCGAGCTTGTGCAGGTCGAGGGTGACGGAGTCGGCCAGTTCCAGTCCGGCCAGGCGGTCGGCGAGCCGGTCGGAGAACAGGGCGCCGAAGCCGTACGCGGCGTCGACGTGGGTCCACGTCCCGTGGTCGGCCGCGATCTCGGCGATCTGGGCGAGCGGGTCGACGGAGCCGAAGTCGGTGGTCCCGGCGGTGGCGACGACGGCGACCGGGGTCTGGTCGGGGCGGAGGGCCGCCATCGCGGCGGCCAGGGCTTCCGGCCGCATGCGGCGGTGCCCGTCGACGGGCACGGTGTGCACGGCCGTTTCGCCGAGACCCAAGGTGGCGCAGGCGCGGTGGGTGGAGAAGTGTGCGTACTCGGAGCAGAAGACCACCGGTGCGGGGAGCGCCGCCACTCCTTGTTCGCGGACGTCGATGCCGCGGCGGAGCGCGGCTGCGTCGCGGGCGAGGAGCAGTCCCATCAGGTTGGAGAGGGAGCCGCCGGGGGTGAGGACGCCGTCCGCGCGGTCGCCGAGTCCTGCCAGGCCGGTGAGGGCTGCGAGGAGCCAGCGTTCGACGGCGATGGCCGACGGTCCGGAGTCGTAGGTGTCCAGGGAGGCGTTGCTCGCGCTCGCGAGGGTGTCCGCGGCGATCGCCACGGCGAGCGGTGGGGGCTGGAGGTGGGCGGCGGCCCGGGGGTGGGCCAGGTCGAGGCCTTGTTCCACCAGGACCGACGTCAGCCGCTGGAGGGCGGCCTTGGCGCCGAGTCCCTCGTCGGGAAGGCGGGGTGGTCCGAGTGCCCCGGCGGCCGCGGCGAGGACGTCGGCGGGGGTGCCGGCGGGGACGGGTCCGGCCGGGCGGCTGGCGGCCCCCAGGGTGTCGATGATCTCGCCGAGCAGGGCGTGGACCTCGCCGAGGCCGTCGAGGCCGAGGGCGGGCGACGGCGGCGGGGAGGGGGGCCGGGGTGGTACTGCGGTCAGCGGTATCACGCTCGGCCTCCTCAGTCGGCAGCGAGTGGGCTGGGGTGGGTGCCGTTCGGGTACAGCGCGTGGCGCAGGGCCCGGTCGCCGTAGCGGGTGACGACGATCCGGTCGCGGTTGAGGCCGTACCGGGGGATCTCGGGGGTGAGCAGGTCGTACTCGGCGAACCGGTCGGACAGTTCGGGGAAGCGTTTGTGGAAGTCGAGGATGGTGTGCCGGACCAGCCGCCAGAAGGTCCGCTCCGGTACGCCGAGCTGGTCGGCGCAGAGCGGTGCGAGGTAGCGGAAGTGGCCCACGAAGACCTGGTCGACCACGTGCTGGCGGATGATGGACGGGTGCTTGCGCGGGAGGACGTGGTCGTGGCCGTCGGGCTCCGGGCCGCGTTCGGGCACGTCCGTGAAGGACACGCACACGTCGTCGACGAAGTCCTTCAGGTACAGGCGGGTCGGCACGTCGTTGTCGTCGTAGCCGATCAGGGTGTTCTGGCCGTGCGGGTTGAAGGTGATCCCGTAGCGGTAGAGGACGTGGAGGATCGGCACGAGCAGGGTGTCGAACAGTCGGCGCAGCCATTCCTGCGGTTCGAGGCCCGAGGCGTGCACGAGTTCGGCGGCGAAGGCGCGGCCGGTGTGGTCGGTGTGCAGCAGCGAGGCGAAGGTGCGGACCCGTTCGTCCGGGTCCTTGCGCGCCGACACCGGTTCGCGCCAGATGCAGCCGAGGGTCTCCAGGTACTGGTAGGGCGCCCCGTCGAGACCGGACAGGTAGGGGTGGTGGACGGTCACCGAGGCGACCTCGCCGAGGAAGACGGTCCGGCGTTCCTCCGTCAGGAAGGGGTCGCGCTCCACCAGTCCGCGCAGCCACTGCGTGACGACGGGTGCGCCGGCCGTGCAGTGTGGCGGGATGCCGCGCCAGACCAGGGTGTTGAGGATCTTCAGGGGGAGTTTGACGTCGTACCGCTCGGGGGTGGTGACGTTGGCCATCGTCCGGATCGACTGGCCGGGGAGGTAGGCGTCGGGGCTCTCGCCGAGCGGGATGATGCGGCGCTGCGCGACGTCCGCGGCGTGCAGGACCTGGACGGCGTGGTCCCATTGCCAGGGGTGCACGGGCAGCCACACGTAGGCGTCGGGGTCGGCTCCGGCCCGCTCCAGGACGGCGGTGAACCGTCCTTGCGTCTCCTCGTCCAGCTCCCGTGCGAGGACCTCGCGTTCGGACAGTTCGGAGGTGCCGCGGAATTCGGCGAGGCCCCGGTGGACGGCCACCCAGTGGAGCTTGAGCGGCTGCGCGGACTCGGGTGCGTAGCGGCGCACGTCGGTGGCGGAGAAGCCGATCCGGCCCTTGTTGGCGACGAGCAGGTTGTGGCCGGTCATACGGCATTCCAGCTCGGTGTGGCCGAGGGCGCGCAGCTCGGCCGCGGTCTCGCCGCCGTGGGTGAGGCGGGCGGCGTCGACGGCGAGGGTGGCCGAGAGTTCGGTGAGGTAGGTGGCGATCGTCGACGGGTCGCTGTCGATCGTCGTGGCGGCTTCGACGAGGAACTGCTGTGCGTCCCAGGCGGGTTGTGCGATGGAATTGCCGAGCATGCCGGTGGCCGTGCGGGTGATGGAGTCCGGGTCGACGCGCAGCCAGCCGTAGGCGCCGGGTTCGGCGTGGAAGGCGTAGGTCGTGCCGCTCGCGAGGTCGACGCGGTAGCCGTCGCCGGTTTCGACCGCCTTGAGCATGTCCTCGAAGCACCATTCGCCGAGGGCTTTGGCGAGGAGTCGGCGGTTGGCTTCCCGCCAGGCCGCTGGGGATACGTCCGGCAGGTCCGGCACGGGATGGTCGGGGGGCAGGGGCATCTGGCAGCTCCTGTATCCGTCTCGTGGCGCCCGGAGGCGATCCGTCCAGGCGAAGTCAGATTAGGGAAGCCTTACCTAAGTCGCAATCGCAACTTTCGGCCATGCTGGAGTGGGCGCGGTTCGTGACATTCCCTCAGGAATGAACTTAGGTTAGGCTTACCAATCCGCATGCCCGTTCCAGGGCCCAGGCGCTCGGGGTGAATCAAGTGGCACCTTCCCGCAGTGGCTCTCCGCGATGGACGTTCGCTCTGGTCAGCGCCGGCGGCGTGATGATGACGCTGGACGTCACGGTGGTGAACGTCGCGCTCGCCGACATCGCAGGATCCCTGGACGTCGGCCTCGCCCGCGTCCAGTGGACCGTCTCCGCCTACTCCCTCGCCTTCGGAGCGCTGCTGCTCACCGCGGGCGCGCTCTCCGACCGCATCGGACGCAAGACCGTGTTCGTGGCCGGAATGGGCCTGTTCACGCTCGCATCGGCCGCGTGCGGGCTCGCGCCGGACGCCGACACGCTCATCGCGGCGCGCGCCGCCCAGGGGCTGGGCGGCTCCCTGGTGTTCGCACCGAGCCTCGCCCTGCTCGCAGCCGCCTACGAGGGCCCCCGCCGGCAGGCCGCCATCGCCGCGTTCGCCGCCATCGCCTCGGCGGCCGGCGCCCTCGGACCGGTGGTCGGCGGCCTGTTCGTGAGCGGGCTCGGATGGCGCTGGATCTTCCTGGTGAACGTCCCCATCGGGGTGCTGGCCGTAGCCGGGGCCCTGGCCCGGATGCCCGGCACGCCGGCGTCGCCCGATGAGGGGGCGGCCCGGCGCCGTATCGACCTCCCGGGTGCGGTGCTCGCCGTGGCCGCCCTGCTCGCCCTGCACTATCCGCTCACGGTGGGGCCGGAGGCGGGCTGGACCTCGCCGCGCGTCCTGCTGCCGGCGGCCGCCGGGATCGTCCTCACCGCGGCCCTGGTGGCCGGCCAGCGCCGCGGGGACGGCCTGATCGACCTGGCCCTGCTGCGCATCCGCGCGCTCTCCGGCGCCGCCGCGCTCGGCTTCCTCGCCCGGATGTCCAGTCTGGGCGTGCTGGCCTTCACCACCCTGTGGCTGCAGAGCGTGCACGCGTACTCCCCCCTGGAGGTCGGGCTGCACCTGCTGCCGCTGACGGGCAGTCTGCTGCTGGCCGGCCTGTTCGTGGCCCGGCTCCAGCGGACGTTCACCCCGCACGCCCTCGTCGCGGGCGGCTTCGGGCTCCAGGGGCTGGGACTGCTGGCGCTGGCCGCCGCCGCGTCCGGCGCCGCCGGGGCGGGCGGCCCGGACTGGACGGCCACCACGGCCGGGCTGGTGCTGCTCGGCGCCGGAGGGGCCGTCATCTTCCCGCCGCTGATGGGCGTCGCCGTCGGCGCCGTACCCGAGGAGCGGACCGGGCTGGCCTCCGGGCTGACCAACGCCTGCTACCCGCTCGGCACCGCGACCGGCGTCGCGGTCTTCGGCGCCCTGTTCGCCGCCCGCCTCGGCTCCGGGCTCGGCGGTGCCGCCGACGCACCGGTGCGGGACGCCGTCGGCACCGGCCGCCTCGAACTCCTCGACCCCGCGCTCAGGCCGCTCGCCCGGTCCGCCTTCTCCGGCGCCTACACGGCCGTCTGCCTGGCCTCCGCCGCCGTCTGCCTGCTCGGGGTCCTCGCCGCCCGTACGCTCCGGGACGGCCCGGCCGGGACCGCCCGCGGCCCGGCCGGGCCCGCCGCCCGAGCCGCCCGTACGACCCGGACCTCCTGAGGCCCGTACGACTCAGACCTCCTGGGTCCGGCGCAGCAGCCACACCAGGTACGGGGCGCCCACCAGCGCGGTCACCACGCCCACCGGGATCTCGGTCGGCGCGAGCAGCCAGCGCCCCAGCGCGTCCGAGCAGACCACCAGCAGCGCGCCCAGCACCGCCGCCACGGGCACCATCCGCGCCGTGTGGCCGCCGACCAGACGGCGCGCCAGGTGCGGGGCGACCAGCCCGACGAAGCCGACCGCGCCGACGGCGGCGGCCGTGCCCGCGGCCAGCACCGCGCCCGCACCGAGGACGAGCAGCCGTGCGCGGCCCAGTTCGAGGCCCAGGGCGCGCGGCAGCTCCTCCCCCAGGGCGAGCAGGTCCACCGGGCGGGCCACGACCACGAGCAGCACCGCGACCAGCGCGGGCAGGGCCAGCCAGCCCAGCGCCGACAGGTCACGGCCGTACGTGCTGCCGGCGAGCCAGCCGAGGGCGGCCGAGATGTTCATCTGGGCGCCGACGACCAGGATGTTGACGAGGGCCATCGCGGTGGCGGCGGCTCCGAGGCCCACCAACACCACCCGCGTCGGGTCCAGTCCGGGGCGGCCCCCGCCCGTACTGCCCCGGGCCACGAGGACGACGACGACCAGCATCAGCAGGCCGCCGACGGCCGCGGCGGCCGGCAGCGCGACGGCGGGCGCGGACGGGACGGCCAGGATGACGGTGACCGCGCCCAGGGAGGCTCCCGCGGTGACGCCGACGAGTCCGGGTTCGGCCAGCGGGTTGCGTACGACGGCCTGCACCGCCGCACCCGCCACGGCCAGGCAGGCGCCGGCCACGGCGGCCACCAGGACGCGCGGCAGCCGGTAGCCGACCACCGCCTCGGTGATCTGGTCCGCGGACCCGGAGAGCAGCGCGCCGAGCTGGCTCCAGCCGATCTCCACGTCGCCCAGGCGCAGCGACACCGCCACGGCCGCGGCCAACGCGACCAGCCCCACGCCGAGCACCGCGGCGAAGCCGGGGGCGCGCCGCCGGTCGGAGACCGCGACGGCAGCCCCGGTGTCCGCGTCTCCGGTGCTGATCCGGCGCGCCAGGGCCATGAAGACCGGGCCGCCGAGCAGCGCCGTGACCACCCCGACCGGGATCTCGGCGGGCTGGGTGGCGGACGGGGGTGCGATCAGCTGGGCGGCCGCGTCCGCGGCGAGGACCAGGGCCGCGGCGAGCAGGGCCGCGGTCGGGATGAGTTCGGCGTGTTTGCGCATGCCCAACTGCCGTACTGCGACGGGGGCGATGAGCCCGACGAAGCCGATCGGCCCGGCCAGCGAGACGGCCGCGGCGGAGAGCAGCACGGCGACGAGGAAGGCCGCGGGCCGGATCCGCTCCACGCGGACGCCCATGGCCTGGGCCGTCTCGTCGCCGAGGGCGAGCAGGTCCAGGGGGCGGGCGAGGAGCGGGGCGGCGAGCGCGCCGGCGACGACCAGGACGCCGAGCGTGAGCGGCCGTTCCAGCCCGGACTGCATCAGGGTCCCGTTGCCCCAGAAGAACAGCCCCCGCGTCGCCTGCACGTCGAGCATCTGCAGGAACTCCGCCGCCGCGGTGCCGGCGAGCGCGACGGTCGCCCCGGCGAGGAGCACCCGCCCGGGAGTCATCACCCCGCCGCTGGTGAGCAGGTGGACGACGGCGACGGCGAGGAGCCCCCCGAGGAACGCGGCGCCCCCGGCGGGCAGTGGGCCGAGGCTCACGCCGGTGAACGCCACCAGTACGACGGCGAAGTAGGCGCCGGCGTTGACGCCGAGGGTGTCGGGCGCCGCCAGCGGGTTGCGGGTCGCGCCCTGGACGAGCACGCCGGACACGCCCAGTGCCACGCCGACGACCAGCCCGGTCAGGGTGCGCGGCAGCCGGCTGCCGAGCAGGATGTCGGCGGTCCGGGGGTCGCCGTGGCCCAGGAGCAGGTCCGTGATGTCGGCGAGCCCCACACCGGACGCGCCCTGCCCGAGGTGGACCAGGGCGACCAGGCACAGGACCAGCGCCAGGGCGCCGCCCGTGAGCAGGGCCCGCGGGCGGCCCCCGGCGGGGCGGCGCCCCGCCGCCGGCCGGGCGCCGGCGGGGGCCGTCAGGGTGTCCGGGGCCATCAGACCTTCAGGGCCTTGCCGGTCTCGTCGATGATGTGCAGCGCCGAGAGCGGGCCGCCGAAGAGCCAGGTGCCGGGGTCGAGCGGAACGGCCTTGTCGTTCTTGACGAAGTCGAACCCCTTCCACACGGGGTTGGCGGCGAAGGCCCCGGTGAACGGGTTGTCCTTGTCGGCGGCGACGTAGAGGAAGGTGGCGTCGCCCTCCACCTTGGTCAGGCCCTCGACGCCGACGGTGGTCATGCCCCAGGCGTCGGGCTCGCCCTTCCAACCGTTCTTCAGGCCGGCGAGGTTCAGCACCTGCGGGGCGATGGCGTCGTCGGTGAGCATGCGGACGGTGGCCGTGCCGTTGGCGGTGAAGCCCTGCCCGACGGCGTACTTCAGGCCGCCCTTGCCGGCCTTGTCGAGGCGGGCCTTGAGGTCGGCGGCCCGGGCGTCGATCTGCCCGGTGACCTCGGCGGCCTTGTCCTGCTTGCCGACGGCCTTGGCCAGCTCGGCGAAGTTCTTCTTCATCGTCTGCAACTGCGGCTTGGTGGTGTACGTGAACGACACCACGGGGGCGATCTCCTGGAGCTGCTTCAGGTTCGCCTTGGAGCGGTCGTTGTCGATCACGATGAGGTCCGGCTGGAGCGCCCGGATCTTCTCCAGGCTCGGCTCGTTGCGGGTGCCGACGTCGGTGACGTCCTGGGGCAGGGCGGCGCCCTTCGCGGTGATCCAGGTGCCGTAGCCCTTGTTGTCGGCGTTCCCGACCGGGGTGACCCCGAGGGCGACCAGTTCCTCGGTGTACGTCCATTCCAACGCCACCACCTTGGTGGCGGGCTTGGCCAGGGTGACCTTGCCCTGGGCGGTGTCGAGGACGATGGCGCCGGCGGGCGCGTCCCCGCTCTTCTTGGGGTCCGCGGTCTCGCCGACCGTCCCGGACCCGCAGGCGACCGCGGTCAGCATCAGCGCCAGGGCGGCACCCGCCGTCGTCAAGGCGCGCGACATCCTCTGCATGGCAGATCTCTCCTAGGTGGGCGTCCCCCGTCAACCGCGCGGGTCGACGGGCGGGGGGAGGTGGGGAAGGGCACGAGGGGTGGGGGACGGTGTGCTGCAGCCGGACGGCGCCGCGCGCGGGCGGCAGCGGTCAGACGGCGGGCGGCACCGTCCCGGCGGGGGGCACGGCTCCGGACTGCGGCTCGACTTCCGCGGGCGGCTCGGCCTCGGCGGGCGGCTCGGGCTCGGCGGGCGGCCGCTGCGGGAAACAGGCGAGGTACCCGGTGGCCGGATCACGGACGACGCTCACGCGCAGACCGAAGGCCCGGTCGATGACCTCGGGGGTCAGCACGTCGGCGGGATCGCCCGCGGCCGTGATCCCGCCGCCGGCGACGACCACGACCTCGTCGGCGTAGGCCGCGGCCTGCATCAGGTCGTGCAGCACCACGCCGCAGGCGATGGCGTGCTCGCGCGCCAGCCGGCGTACCACGTCGAGCACTTCGAACTGGTGGCGCATGTCCAGGTAGGTGGTGGGCTCGTCCAACAGCAGGACGTCGGCGCGCTGCGCGAGCACCATGGCCAGCCAGGCGCGCTGGCGTTCGCCGCCCGAGAGTTCGTCGAGCCGCCGGTCGACGAGGGGGGCGGCGTCGGTGACGCCGAGGGCCCAGTCGATGGCTTCGGTGTCCTCGCCGGTGTGCCGGGAGAGGGCGCCGCGATGGGCGTAGCGGCCGTGGCGGACGAGTTCGCGTACGGTCACCCCGGCGGGGGCCTGCGAGGTCTGCGGGAGGAAGGCCAGACGCTGGGACAGGGTCCGGCGGCCGAAGGAGCGCAGCGGCGCGTCGTCGATGCGCACCTCTCCGCCGATGGGGGGCAGCAGTCCGGCCACCGTGCGCAGCAGGGTGGACTTCCCACAGCCGTTGGGGCCGACGAGCACCGTGATCGCACCGGAGCGGAGCTTGAGGTCCACCTGCCCCAGTACCGGGCGGCCCGCATGCCCGACGTCGAGTCTTTGCGCCACCAGCCGGACGTCGCCTAACGCCACCGCGTCCCTCCCCCGTCTCAGGTCCTCGACCGCCACCATACAACTTAGGTAAGGCAGACCTAAGATCCATTCCCACGACCGGGGGAGCTGTGACCATGTCGAGATCCCGTGCACCACCACACACCCCCGGCACACACTCACCACCCCTTGCGGGAAGCGGAGTTGGCCGGTAATGGCGCACGGCCCGGGTGCGTTCCGGGGACTACGGTCGGCGGCGTGCCGCGGCCTTCCGGATCCCGTAGGCGGCGGCTCCGGCGGCGAGCACCGCGGTCCCTTGGACCACCGAGGAGGCCGGCAGGGCGAAGGCCAGGACCAGGCAGCCGGTCAGTCCGAGGACGGGGACGATGCGGGGCGGGCGGCCCTCGCCCGGGGCGAGGGTCCATGCCGAGGCGTTGGCGACGGCGTAGTACGCGAGCACCCCGAAGGAGGAGAAGCCGATGGCGCCGCGCAGGTCGGCCGTCGCCGCGAGGACCGCGACGACACCGCCGACGAGGAGCTCGGCCCGGTGGGGGACCCCGAACCTCGGGTGGACGGCGGCCAGGGCGTGCGGCAGGTGCCGGTCCCGGGCCATGGCCAGGGTGGTGCGGGAGACGCCCAGGATCAGCGCCAGCAGCGACCCGAGTGCGGCCACCGCCGCCCCGGCCCGGACGACCGGCACCAGCCACTCGGCGCCCGCCGCGCGGGCCGCGTCCGACAGCGGGGCGCTGGAGTCCGCCAGCCCCTGCGGGCCGAGCACCGCCAGGACCGCGAGCGCGACCAGCACGTACACGGCGAGGGTGATGCCCAGCGCGATCGGGACGGCCCGCGGGATCGTACGCGCCGGGTCGCGGACCTCCTCCCCGAGGGTGGCGATGCGCGCGTACCCGGCGAACGCGAAGAACAGCAGTCCCGCGGCCTGGAGCACGCCGCCGGGGCCAGTGCCGGAACCGATGGCGAGCCGGGCCGCGTCCGCCGCCGGCGAGGTGGAGGCGGCGACCACGACGGCGGCGAGCACCGCCAAGACGACGGCCACGACGACCCGGGTCAGCAGCGCCGACTTCTGCACCCCGGCATAGTTGACCGCGGTCAGCGCCACGACGGCCGCGACGGCCACCGCGTGCGCCTGGCCGGGCCACACGTACGAGCCGACGGTCAGGGCCATCGCCGCGCAGGAGGCGGTCTTGCCGACGACGAAGGCCCACCCGGCGAGGTACCCCCAGAACGGGCCGAGCCGCTCGCGGCCGTAGACGTAGGTGCCGCCGGAGGCCGGGTAGCGGGCCGCGAGGCGGGCGGAGGAGGTGGCGTTGCAGAACGCGACCACGGCCGCCAGGGCCAGGCCGATCAGCAGCCCGGAGCCCGCCGCGCGGGCGGCGGGGGCGAGGGCGGCGAAGATCCCCGCGCCGATCATCGACCCCAGGCCGATGACCACCGCGTCGGTGACCCCCAGCCGCCGCCGCAGCTCGTCCGGTCCCCCGGCCGCGGCCGCCGGCTCCGCCATGCCCTGCTCCTTTCGCCACGGGACCCCGTCCGGGCCCCGACCGCGGCAGACGATAGCGGGCGGACATGAACGGGCGGGCGGGCAGGGTACGGGGCGGGGCGGGCGGATCCCTCGGGGGCGGCGGCCGGCTCCCGGGCCGGGCGGGTGATTCCGGCCGGGCCGTTCCGGGCGGCCGGACCGGGGCCCGCGGAATGCCGACTACGGTCGATCTTGAGCGGTCCTGCCGGACCGGCGCAGCACCGAGCACACCACGAGGACGGGCAACTCATGAGCCTGAGCATCCGCAACCGGATCCCCGGCACCGTCACCGCCGTCACCGCGGACGAGGCCATGGCCACGGTGAAGGTCCGACTGGCCGGGGGCCAGCACATCACCGCCGCCGTCACCGCCGGAGCCGTCAAGGACCTCGGCATCGCCCCGGGCACCCCGGTGAAAGCGCTGGTCAAGGCCACCGAGGTGGCCCTGGCCACCGATCATGTGGACGGCATCTCCATCCGCAACCAGCTCCCGGGGACCGTCGCGGCCGTCGCCGTCGGCGGCGCCATGGCCTCCGTCCAGGTGGACGTGCCGGGCGGCGGGCTGACCGCCGTGATCACCAACGAGGCGGCGGAGGCACTCGGCCTGGCCGCCGGCTCCCCCGTCGTCGCACTGATCAAGTCGACGGAGATCCTGCTCTCCGCCACCTGACCCGCTGCTCCCGGGCGCAGCGCCCCGAACCGCACGTCGGTCACGGCGCTGGCGCAACGCACCCCGCACCGGTCGGACGGCACCACCGGCTGCGGTCCCGCCGCGTCGAGGTCGCCCCGTGGCCGCACAGCGGGTGCGGGGCAGTGTCGACGGCCCGCGCGGGACGGTTGGCCCCGTCCGATCAGTGATCGACCGCGTACTGCACGAACCGGGCCCAGCCTTCGCGGCCGACCGCGAAAGCCGGGCGGGTGAGGTCCTTCGAGTCCCGCACGTGGACGGCCTCCGCAGCGACGGCCACCTCCACGCAGCTGTCGCCCTGGGTGCCGCTGTAGCTGGACTTGAACCACATGAGTTCCGACGCGCTCATAGCTCTCCTCGCAGTTGCTCCAACAAGCCCCGCGATTCTTTGGGGTTCAGGGCCTGCGAGCGCAGTGTGTCATAGCGCTGGTGAAGGAGGCTCACCTCCTGAGGGCCACTGATCAGCCGCCCGTTCTGCTGTCCCTCGGAGTACGCAAGGCGCTTGCCCTCGGGGGTTTCCAGCAGTTGCAATGGCCCGTCCAAGCACGAATGCGACTCCGCCCCCAGAGGCGCTACCTGAAGCGTCACATTCCGCGGCGCACTCTGCTCCAGCACGTGATCGAGCAAGGTCCGCGTGACTTCGGGCCCGCCGAGCCTCCGCCGGAACACCGCCTCCTCCACGATGAAGCTGAACGGGACGTGCGGCCGCTCACGCAGCATCTTCTGCCGGTCCAGCCGAGCGGCGACCTGAGCCTCCACCTGCGCGTCCGTCAGCAGCGGGATGCTGTTGTCGAACACGGCACGGACGTAGGGCTCCGGCTGCAACAGCCCCGGCACCAGCCGGCACTCGTACGTGCACAGGCTCACCGCCGTCTTCTCCAGCCGCGCCCACCGCCGGAACCACGCCGCCAGCCCCGGTTCGCCCCGGGTCAGATGCCTGGCCGCCTTCCTGAGCGCGCCCGTGTTGCCCAGGGCCTCCTCCGCCCGTTCCACGAACGCCTCGTCCGGCATCCGCCGGCCCAGTTCCACCGACTCCACCGTGTGCTTGGAGAACCGGACCCGCGTGCCGAACTCCACCCGGCTGAGCCCGGCGTGCTCCCTCAGGGCCTGGACCACCGCGCCGAACGTCCTCAGACTGTCCGACGGGTCCGGCTCCCGCTCCCAGTCCCCGCACGTCCTGTCCGCTCCACCCTCGACCACCGTCATGCGCGGTCACCTCCACGTACGCACCCGCGGGATCACCCCGCGCTCGACCCACCCAGGGTGACGACGGCCACACCGTACCGTCCACCCTGTGTGCCCGTACGCTGACTGCGCGTACGGGACGCCCCCTCCGGGGTTTCCCTGCGTCGGGGCGAACGTGCGGCGACGCACCGCCGAGCCGAACGCCGCGGTCAGCGGACCTGGTCGGCGAACGCCGCGTACGCCGCCTCGTCGAAGAGGACGAAGCGGACCTCTTCCACCGAGGTGTCGGCCGCACGGACCGTTTCCACCGCGATGCGGGCGCCGTCGTCCATCGGCCAGCCGTAGATGCCGGTGGAGATGGCCGGAAAGGCGACCGTTCGGGCGCCCAGCTCGTCCGCCCTGCGCAGCGACTCGCGGTAGCAGGAGGCCAGGAGGTCCGAGCGGTCCTCGGTGGCGGACCAGACCGGGCCGACCGTGTGGATCACCCACTGGGCGTGGAGGCGGCCCGCGGTCGTGGCCACGGCCCGGCCCGTCGGGAGGCCCTTGCCGTAGCGGGAGGCGCGCAGGGCGCGGCAGGCCTCCAGGATCTCCGGGCCGCCGCGCCGGTGGATGGCGCCGTCCACTCCCCCGCCGCCCAGCAGCGAGGAGTTGGCGGCGTTGACCAGCGCGTCCGCCCGCTCGGCGGTGATGTCGCCCTGGACGAGGGTGATGCGGACCATCAGGGGGCAGCCTTTCGCAGGTGCCGCCAGACCGCCTTGGCCGCGTTGTGGCCGGACATGCCGTGCACACCGGGACCGGGCGGGGTGGCGGAGGAGCAGAGGAAGACGGCGGGGTGGGAGGTCGTGTACGGGGACAGGGACAGTTTCGGGCGCAGCAGCAGCTGGAGCCCGGAGGCCGCGCCACAGGCGATGTCCCCGCCCACGTAGTTGGGGTTGCGGGCGGCGAGCTGCGGCGGGCCGGCCGTGGCCCGGGCGAGCACCAGGTCGCGGAAGCCCGGTGCGAAGCGCTCCAGTTGTCGTTCGACGGCGTCGGTGAGGTCCCCGTCCCAGCCCGCGGGGACGTGCCCGTACGCCCAGAAGACGTGCTTGCCCTCGGGCGCCCGGCCCGGGTCGGCGATGCTGGGCTGGGCGGTGATGAGGAACGGGGTGCGGGGGGCCCGGCCGCTGGTGGCGAGTTGCAGGGCGGCGTCGATGTCGCGGGTGCGCGGCCCGATCTGGACGGTGCCGGCCCGGCGCGGGGCCTCGGCGGTCCACGGAACCGGCCCGGAAAGGGCATAGTCGATCTTGAAGACGGAGGCCCCGTACCGGTAGCCGTCGTACGCGCGCCCCAGGCGGGCGATGCGGGCCAGCGCGGTCGGTGAGGTGTCGAAGACGTACGCGCGGGCCGGCGGGAGCTCGTCGAGCCGCTTGACCTCGAAGTCCGTGTGGATGCTGCCGCCGAGGTCGGCGAGGTAGCCGGCGAGGGCGTCGGACACCGACTGGGATCCGCCGCGGGCCATGGGCCAGCCGCCCGCGTGCGCGGCCAGGGCGAAGACGAGGCCGATGGCGCCGGTGGCGATGCCGTCCAGCGGTGCGATCACGTGGGCGACGAGCCCCGCGAACAGGGCCTTGGCCCGCTCGTCGCGGAACCGCCGCAACAGCCAGGTGGACGGCGGCAGTCCGGCCAGCCCGAAACGGGCCAGGGTGACCGGGTCGCGGGGCAGGGCGGTGGCGGGCAGGGACATGAAGTCCCGGGCCAGGGTGTCCCACTTGCCGAGGAACGGTGCGACCAGCCGCCGGTACGAACCCGCGTCGTGCGGCCCGAAGGAGGCTGCGGTCTCGGCGACGGAGCGGGAGAGGACCGCGGCCGTGCCGTCGTCGAACGGGTGGGCCATCGGCAGCGGGGCGTGCACCCATTCCAGCCCGTACCGCTTCAGCGGCATGTCGGCGAACGCCGGGGAGCCGGCGCCCAGCGGGTGGACCGCCGAGCAGGGGTCGTGCCGGAACCCGGGGAGTGTGAGCTCCTCCGTACGGGCCCCGCCCCCGACGGCCTCCGCGGCCTCGAACACGGCCACCGAGAAGCCGCGCCGGGCCAGTTCGACGGCGGCCGTCAGCCCGTTGGGCCCCGCCCCCACCACGACCGCATCGAGAATCGACGGCACTTTGCGACTCCTTCGTCCGGCGGCGCCACCGCCTCCAGGATATTCGGACCGCCTCCGCGGGCTCCTGGTACGGGCGCGGCGGCCCCCGGGTTCGTCAGAACGGGATCGGGACGGGGGTCAGGCACCGCGCAGCAGTTCGCGGATCCGTACGGCGGTGGCCTCGTCGCGGCCCACGGCGAACGGCAGCTCGTTGTCCCGGTCGATGCGGAAGGGCACCCCCGCGACGGTGCTCTGCGCTCCGCCGGCCTCGGCGACGAGCAGCAGCCCGGCCGCGTGGTCCCATGCCGAGGGCCAGGTGAAGGCCAGTCCGTCCACCTCGCCGCGGGCCACCTTCAGGTACTCCAGCCCGGCCGAGCCGCAGGCGCGGGCGGCGACACCCGGCACGTCCAGGCGGGACAGGATCCGCTTGTCCCCGTCGGTGGTGTACAGCGGGTGGGCGATGGCGACGCGCAGGTCGGCACCCGGCTCCGGGGAGCCGCAGGACAGGCGCTCCTCTCCCAGGTACGCGCCCTGCCCGCGCACGGCGGTCGCCATCTCGTCCAGGGCCGGGGCGAAGGTCCAGGAGGCGAGGACCTCCCCGCGGTGGGCGAGCGCGACCAGGGTGCAGAAGTGGGGGTCGCCGGAGACGAACTGCCGGGTGCCGTCGACGGGGTCCACGACCCAGACCGGGGCGTCGCCGCGCAGCGCCCCGTACACGGTCGGGTCGGCGTGCACCGCCTCCTCCCCGACGACCGCGGAGCCCGGCAGCAGCCGGGTGAGGGCGGCCGTCAGGTGTTCCTCGGCCTTGCGGTCGGCGACGGTCACCAGATCGTGCGGGCCGCTCTTCTCGACCACCTCGTGCTCGGCGAGCTGCCGGAACCTCGGCATGATCTCGGCGGCGGCCGCCTTGCGGACGGCTTCCTCGACGGCGGACAGGTCACGTGCCAGGAACTCTTCGATCATGCCCCCATCACACCACGCCCGGCCGGCGAACCCCACCGGAATCGGGGACCGACGGCCGTCCCCCCGGTGACCGTCGGGTGAACCTCCCCGGATGCGGCAGGATGGCGGGGTGATCGTGTTCCTCTGTGCGGCCTGTGGGACCGCCCTGACCGCACCGGTGCGGGAAGTGCCGCTCCCGCCGCTGGACGAGGCCCCGCTGCCGTTCGCCGTACCCGACGGGGAGGAGTGCCCGCCGCGCCTGGCCCCGGGAACCTTCGCCCACGACCCGGAGCCCTACCACCTGTCCTGGACGCATCCGCCGAAGGGAGTGCCGGCGCCGCCCGTGCGGCCCGGCTCCGGGCTGCGCAGCGCGGTGATCGGCCCGGACGACGTCCGCGGGGTCGAGCCGATCCCGCGGCGCCGCCAGGGCTGCTGCGGGCCGAGCGGCTCGCAGGGGCCGAACCTCGCCTGTGCGGGGTGCGGCGCCGAGGTGGCCGTGGAGACGGCCGACTGCTACACCCCGCAGCAGATCACCCTGGACCCGCGGCTGACGGAGCCGTCGGCCTCCGCGGAGCCTGCGGCCCCGCCCGTGCCGGGGTGACCTCCCCCGGGGGCCCGGCCGGCCGCGCGTCGGCGCACGTCAGCCGACGGGCTGCCAGACGGCCGCCAACGGACCCGTGATCCGCTCCAGCGGCAGGCCGCGGCCCCGCCGTACCGGGAGGGGGCGGTCGGGCAGCAGGATCACGCCGCTCTCGGTCCGGAAGCCGATGTGGGTGTCCCGGAGCTGCCAGCCGGACCGTTCGAAGAGCAGTCGGAGGGTGGTCCGCACCTGCAGGTCGGCGAAGCCGGCGCCCGGGCACCGCCGCCTTCCGATCCCGAAGGGCAGGAACGCGTACGGCAGGGGGCGCAGGTCCTTCCAGCGCTCCGGCCGGAAGCGGTGGGGATCGGCGAAGACCTCCGGGTTGCGGTGCTCCAGCAGCGGCGAGACGAACACCACCGCGCCCGCCGGTGCGAGGGCCGAGCCGCCGAGGCGGACGTCACGGCACGCCCTGCGCGGCAGCGAGAGGGCCACCGGGGGGAGCATCCGCAGCGTCTCCTTGACCACGGCGTCCAGGTCGTCCGGCACGAGGTCGGGCCGGCTCATGCAGGTCAGTGCCGACCAGACCATGGCGCTCGCCGTGGTCTCGTATCCCGCCGCGAACAGGCCGTGCAGCTCCGCCGCGATCTCCGGGGTGGTGAGTTTCCCGCCCTCCTCGTCGACCGCGTGGCACAGCACGGACAGGGCGTCCCGCTGCTGCGGCTCCTCCCGCCTGCGCTCGACGAGGGCGGCGAGGCGCCGGTAGGCGCTCTCGACCCGCCGGGCCCAGCGCCCGTAGGGCGTCCACGTCCGGAACGACCGGAACAGGATCACCGAGGGGTTGAACATGGAGTTCAGCAGGTCGGTGACGTCTGCGGCCAAGCGGAGGTTCGCGGGGGCGGGGGGCAGGCCGAGGAGGCAGACCAGCATGTTGACCCTGGCGATGCGCCGGCACTCCGCGACGAGGTCGAACGTGCCCGCATCGGCGTCGGCGAACCTCGACTCCCGGAAGGTGTCCTCGAAGACGCGCGCGTAGGTGTCGGTCAGGTCGCGGTGGAACGCCGGTGCGATCAGCTTCCGGCGGCGGCGGTGGTCCCGGCCGTTGGCGGTGAGGACGGTGTCGAACATACCGGACCAGCCCTGCCCCGCCGGCAGGGAGAAGATGCCGCCGTCCGCCCGCTCGAACGCCCCCTCGTCGGTGAAGAAGGCCTTCACGGCGTCCTGGCCGCGGGCGACCAGCAGCGCACCGTTGCGGCCGCTGACGGGGGTGAGGCCTTCGGTGGCCAGCGGCGCGACGCGGTCGAGGAGGTAGCGGGCGGGGTTGCGGAGGAAACGGACGTAGTTGAGGGGGCGGGTGCCGGACGGCCCGGCGTCGTCGGTACGGAGCGAGGTATCCAACATCTTTGCCACGTGCACTCCTCGGAGCTGGGTCGGTCCTGCTGCCGGGACACGCCGACCCGAACGTGCGGGATGCGGCGCCTCACGCGGCTGCGCCAGCGTGTCCGGGGAACGCGCTTCGACTGAAGGACAGTTGTCCTCTCCTCGCGCCGCGGGGTGTGCAACGATCGTCCCCGTCCCACCGGTTGCGCGGGCCGGGCCGGCCCCACCGGTCCCTTCCGCGGCGAGCAGTCACGTCCTGGGCGGTGCTGTGGCCACTGACGCGGAGGTCCGGCGCCTTGCGGACCGGGAACAACTGACCAGCACGACGATCAAGTACATGGTCGGGAACCTCGAATGGTCCGGACCGGTGTTCCAGGCGATGACGCTGTTCGTCAGCTCGGTGTTCGATCCGTACGGCGGCCGGGGGAACACGATCGTCCTGTGGCTGGCGTGCGCCCACCTCGCCTTCGTCCCGTTCTGGTTGCGCGGTTACGGCCCGCTGGCGCGCGGCGGCTGGTGGACGATCGGATATCCGGTTCAGGGCCTGCTGGTCAACGCGTTGCTCATGACCATGTCCGACCCGGGTACGTACGGGCAGTCGATCCTCTGTGTGCCGGGCTGCAACTACTCCGCTCCGATGTGGCTGTTCCTCGCCTACTATCCGTGGCCGTCGGGGCGGCTGGTGCGGTGGCGGCGCGCGGTCGAAGCGGCGGCGCTGGCCGGGTACTTCCTGTTCTTCCTGCTCCTGGTGTACCTGAACAACGGCAGGATCACCTGGGCGCACGCCGCCTCGGCCGGCGTCTCCGTGATGTGGCTCTCCGTCGGCTTCATCCTCGGCATGGCGATCAGCAAGATGTGCATGGCGGCCGCGGAGAAGCAGATCGAGGTCCAGCAGCAGAACTTCTCGGAGTTCTTCGACTTCCTGCACTCTCACGTGAAGTCGGGCATCGCGGCCATCAGGGCCGACGTCCAGGATCCGCCGCGCGTCCAGGAGAAGCTCGACGAACTGGAGCAGGCGGTCGGCAACTACCGGATCGAGCTGCTCCTGACGCGGGAGCAGGTGCCGTTGGCCGCACTGCTCAGCGAACGCATCCGCACGTTCTCCGGCGTGCTGCGCATCGGTTCCACGCCACGGGTGGGGCCGGCCTCCGTGGCCCGGCCGGTCGCCGTCCTGATCGGGCGGGCGCTGGGTGATCTGCTGTCCAACTCGGCCAAGTACGGTGCGACCGCCGTGGACATCGACGGCGACATCAACCGGGACCGGGTCGCGGTGGAAGTGACGGACGACGGCCCCGGACTTCCCGAGGGCGTGCTGGACGACGAATCGCGCAGCCTCAACCGGTTGCGCGGCGCCGCCCGTTCGCTCGGCGGCGACCTGACCGCACTTCCCGGCCCGGGTGGGAGCGGCACCACGATGAAACTGACCATTCCGCTTCAGAGCAAGAGGACGTCGACATGAAGCAGGGCATGCGGATCCTCCTCGTGGAGGACTCCGATCTACTGGCCGGTGCGGTGGGCAGGGAGCTCGAACGGGAGTACGGCCACGTGGTGACGCCCGTACGCGACCCCCTGGGGCTGGACGGCTTATTGGAGCGGGAGCGCTTCGACATGGCCGTCGTCGACCTCCTGTACGAACACCTCAACAAGGACTTCGACGCCCTCCGGTCGTCCGGGAAGCTCGGCATCCGGGGGAACGCCCTGCTGGTCAGCGGACTGACCGCGATCCGCACCCTCCAGAACCGCCCGTCGCCGGTCCCCACCGTCGTCTGGACCTCGGGGGAGGCCAACCGGCGGCTCCACCTGTTGTACTCGTACCAGGACCTCGGCGTGCGCGCCTACTGCTCCAAGAGCCCGGGAACGGGGCGCCTGGACGTCCTGGAGGCTGCTGCACGGCAGGCAGTGGCCGGCGCGCCGTACGTCGACCCGGTCCTCAACCCCTACCTGCCCTCCAGGAAGGCCCGGTCGGCCAGCCGGATCCTGCTGGAGGACGAGACCAAGCGGGCCATCTGGCGGGCCGTCGCCCTGGGCGCGCGCACCCGGCAGGAGATCGGGACGCTGGCCGGATACGCGCCGCGTACGGTGGGCAGGCTCATCCCCGAGATGTACCAGGACCTCACCGAGTTCGACATCGGCCTGCCGGAGAGCCGGACCCCCTTCGTCGACCTGGTCCGCTATGCGGCAGGGAACTGGCAGTTCTTCCTCGACGAGGCCGTCCGGGCCGCATACCCGTGACACCTCCCGGCGAGCGAGGGACATCTGTCCTGGCTGCGCCGGGCCGTGATCGACACGCTGTTACACGTGCACCCACCCTGCCGGCCGGCGGGCGCGGACTCCCCGCGGCTTCCGGGTCCGGCGTCCCCTCGCAGGTGCACACGGACGATCACGCCAAGGAGCTCACAGTGAATTCCGGTTTCCTCTCCCGTCTTCTGTCCCTCCCGGTCCGCGGCTACCGGGCTTCCCGTGCCCGGGCCCGCCGACTGGCGTCCTGGGCCGCCCGCCGCCGTCGCGTGGCGGCGCACCAGTTCCTCCGGGGTGCGTCGTACGGCGCCGGGACCACGGTGATCACCCTGGTCGTCTGGTGGTTCCGAGCCCGGTACGGCGGCTGACCGTCCGCCCCGGACGACGTCGGTCGTACCGGGGCCCCGTCGTGGAGGTCAGCCGTTCAGCGCCGGGATCACGTGCTGCCCGTACGCGTCGATGGTGGCCTCCTTCGCGTCGTGCATGTCGTAGACGGCGAACTGGTCGACGCCCAGGTCGCGCAGGGCCCGCAGTTTCTCGATGTGCGCCTCGGCCGGGCCCAGCAGGCAGAACCGGTCGACGATCTCGTCGGGGACGAAGTCCGTGGACGGGTTCCCGGCCCGCCCGTGGTGGCTGTAGTCGTAGCCCTGACGGGCCTTGATGTACTCGGTGAGCTCGTCGGGGACCATCGAGGAGTGCTCGCCGTACCGGCCGACCAGGTCGGCGACGTGGTTGCCGACCATCCCGCCGAACCAGCGGCACTGCTCGCGGGCGTGAGCCAGGGCCTCCGTCGAGTCGTCGGCCGTCACGTAGGCGGGGGCCGCCACGCAGATGGTGAGGGACGCCGGGTCGCGGCCCGCCTCGGTCGCGGCCTGCCGGACGGCCTTGACCATCCACTCGGTGAGGTAGAGGTCGGCGAGCTGGAGGATGAACCCGTCGGCCTTCTGACCGGTGAGAGCCAGCGCCTTCGGCCCGTACGCGGCCATCCAGACGGGAAGTTTCCCGTTCTTGATCCAGGGGATGCGGATCGGGTTGCCGTCGACCACCGCCTGGCGGCCCTCGGCGAGGTCCCGGATGACGTCGATGGCCTCGCCGAGCCGGGCCAGGGTGTTGGGCTTGCGCCCGGCGACCCGCATCGCCGAGTCGCCGCGTCCGATCCCGCACACCGTGCGGTTGCCGTACATGTCGTTGAGGGTGGCGAAAGTGGAGGCTGTCACCTCCCAGGTCCGGGTGCCCGGGTTGGTGACCATCGGGCCGACGTGCAGCTTCTGCGTGTTGGCGAGGATCTGGCTGTAGATGACGAACGGCTCCTGCCACAGCACGGCCGAGTCGAAGGTCCAGCCGTAGCGGAAGCCGTTGCGTTCGGCTCGGCGCATGAGGCTCACGACCTGGGAGGCGGGCGGGTCGGTCTGCAGGACGAGGCCGAAGTCCATGGGCGGCTCCTTGCGTGGTGCGGTGCGGGTACGGGTGCGGGTGCCGGTGCGGCTCACAGGTACTGGCTGGTGGAGCGGGGCACGAAGGCCCCGTGCCCGGCGCGCCCGGTGAACTGGCGTCGGTCGATGACGAGTTCGCCGCGGGACAGCACGGTGTCGACCCGGCCGGTGATCCGCTTGCCCTCGTACGCCGAGTAGTCCACGTTCATGTGGTGCGTCTGCGCGGAGATGACCTGCTCGGCGTGCGGGTCGTAGAGGACGATGTCGGCGTCCGAGCCGGGGGCGATGGTGCCCTTCTGCGGGTAGATGCCGAACATCCGGGCCGGGGTCGCGCAGGCGATCTCGATCCAGCGGCGGCGGGTGAGGTGCCCGTCCAGGACCGCCTGGTGGAGGAGGTCCATCCGGTTCTCCACGCCCGGGAGGCCGTTCGGGATCTTCGAGAAGTCGCCCCGGCCCAGCTCCTTCTGCCCCTCGAAGCAGAACGGGCAGTGGTCGGTGGAGACCACCTGGAGGTCGTCGGTGCGCAGGCCCCGCCACAACGCGGCCTGGTGCTCGCGGGGCCGCAGCGGTGTCGAACAGACGTACTTGGCGCCCTCGAAGTCCGGCTCCGCGAGGTTGTCGGTGGACAGGAAGAGGTACTGCGGGCAGGTCTCCCCGAACACCGGCAGGCCCTTGTCACGGGCGGCCGCCAGCTCGGCCACGGCCTCCTCCGCCGAGACGTGGACGACGTACAGCGGGGAGCCCGCCACGCGGGCCAGCTGGATCGCCCGGTGCGTGGCCTCGGCCTCCAGCAGCGCCTTGCGCACCTCGCCGTGGTAGCGGGGGTCGGTCTCCCCGCGGGCGAGGGCCTGTTCGACGAGCACGTCGATCGCGATGCCGTTCTCGGCGTGCATCATGATCAGCCCGCCGTTGCCGGAGGCCCGCTGCATGGCGCGCAGGATCCGTCCGTCGTCGCTGTAGAAGACCCCCGGGTAGGCCATGAAGAGCTTGAAGGAGGTGATGCCCTCCCCGACGAGGAGGTCCATCTCCTTCAGGGTGCCCTCGTTGACGTCCGAGAGGATCATGTGGAAGCCGTAGTCGACGGCGCACGTGCCGTCGGCCTTCTCGTACCAGGCGTCGAGTCCCTCGCGCAGGGAGCGGCCCACGCTCTGCACGGCGAAGTCGACGATGGTGGTGGTGCCGCCCCAGGCGGCGGCCCGGGTCCCCGTCTCGAAGGTGTCCGAGGCGAAGGTGCCGCCGAAGGGCAGCTCCATGTGGGTGTGGGCGTCGACGCCGCCGGGGATGACGTACTTCCCGGTCGCGTCGAGGACACGGCCGGCGCCGGCCGTCCAGCTCTCGGCGGTGTCGGAGCCGTGCGCCGCGAGGGCGGTCACCCGGCCGTCCTCGACCAGCACGTCGGCGTGCATTTCGTCGGCGGCCGTGATGACGAGGCCGCCGCGGATCAGGGTGCGGATGGACATGTGCGGCGCCTCCCGGCTACACGATGCTGCGCAGGGCCCGTTCGAGGATGTCGGCGCCCTCTTCCGCCTCGGCGACGGTGAGGGACAGCGGCGGCGCGATGCGCAGCACGCTGGTGTTGTACCCGCCGCCCTTGCCGAGCAGCAGGCCGCCTTCGCGGGCGGCCTCCAGGACGGCGGCGGCCGCGTCCGGGTCGGCCCGGTCGGTGCCGGGTCGGGTCAGCTCCACCCCCGCCATCAGGCCCCGGCCGCGTACCTCCCGTACGGCGGGCACGGTGGCGGCGATGGCGCGCAGCCGTTCGAGGAGCAGGCCGCCGACCCGGCGGGCGTTGCCCTGGAGGTCGTGCTCCAGCAGGTAGCCGAGGTTGGCGAGACCGGCGGCCATCGTGACCGGGGAGCCGCCGAAGGTGGAGATGGAGTTGGTGTCGAGGCAGTTCATGACCTCGGCGCGGGCGACGACGCCGCCGATGGACATGCCGTTGCCGATGCCCTTGGCGAAGGTGAGCATGTCCGGCGGGCCGCTCCGGGCGTGCGCCTGCCAGCCCCAGAAGTGGTCACCGGTTCGGCCCCAGCCGGTCTGCACCTCGTCGCTGATCCAGAGGATGCCGTGCCGGTCCAGCACCTCGCGGAAGGCGGCGTACAGGCCGTCGGGCGGGGAGGTGAAGCCGCCGACGCCCTGGATCGGCTCGGCGATCAGGGCGGCCACGGAGCCCCGGGCCTGGCCGAGCACGTCCTCCAGGTCGGCGACGGCAGCGGCGGTGAACGCCTCGTCGGACAGTTCCGCGAAGGGGCCGCGGCTGCGGACCGCGCCGTGGACGTAGTACGTCTGGAGCGGCGAGAGGCTCGTCGGGGACCAGCCGCTGTTGCCCGTCACGGAGACGGTGGAGAAGGACCGGCCGTGGTAGCTGTTGCGCATCGCCAGGATCTGGTTGGAGCGGCGGTACGCGGTCGCCAGCAGCAGGGCGGTGTCGTTGGCCTCGGTGCCGGAGGTGGTGAAGAAGACCCGTGGCTCGGGGATGCCGGAGACGGCGGCGATCCGCTCGGCCAGCTCGACCATCGGACGGTTGAGGTAGAGGGTGGAGGAGTGGATGAGCCGCCCGGCCTGCTCGGTGACGGCCTTGGTGACCTCGGGCAGGGCGTGGGCGGTCATCGTGGTGAGGATGCCGCCGAAGAAGTCGAGGTAGCGGTTGCCGTCGGCGTCCCAGACGTGGCGGCCCTCGCCGTGGGTGAGCTCCAGGGGGCGGTCGTAGTAGAGCGCGAGCCAGTCGGGCAGGACGGAGCGGTGGCGGCTGAGCAGGGGGATCGGGTTGGTCACGGCTGTACGAGCCCTCCGTAGGCGTCGGGTCGGCGGTCGCGGTAGAACGCCCACTGGGTGCGGACCTCTTCGATGAGGCCGAAGTCGAGGTCGCGGACGAGGAGTTCCTCTTCCTTGTCGCCGGCCGTCTCGCCGACGAACTGGCCGCGCGGGTCGACGAAGTAGCTGGTCCCGTAGAAGTCGTTGTCGCCGTACTCCTCCCGGCCGACCCGGTTGATGGCGGCGACGAAGTACTCGTTGGCGACGGCCGCGGCGGGCTGCTCCAGCTGCCACAGGTGGGCGGACAGGCCGCGGTGGGTGGCGGACGGGTTGTAGACGAGCTGGGCGCCGGCCAAGCCCAGGGCCCGCCAGCCCTCGGGGAAGTGGCGGTCGTAGCAGATGTAGACGCCGACCTTGCCGACGGCGGTGTCGAAGACGGGCCAGCCGAGGTTGCCGGGGCGGAAGTAGTACTTCTCCCAGAAGCCCTTGACCTGCGGGATGTGGTGCTTGCGGTACTTGCCGAGGTAGCTGCCGTCGGCGTCGATGACGGCAGCGGTGTTGTAGTAGAAGCCGGAGTCCTCGATCTCGAAGACCGGCACGACGACGACCATGCCGGTCTCGCGGGCGAGGTCCTGCATCCGGCGGACGGTCGGGCCGTCGGGGACCGGCTCGGCCCAGCGGTAGTGCTCGGGCTCCTGGACCTGGCAGAAGTAGGGGGCGTTGAACACCTCCTGGAAACCGATGATCCGCGCGCCCTGGGCGGCCGCTCTGCGGGCGTGCTCCTCGTGTTTGGCGATCATCGACTCGGTGTCTCCGGTCCAGGTGGCCTGGACGAGTGCGGCGCGGACGACTTGGGCCATGAGCTGCTCCTCGCGACGGGAACGCCGACTTCTACGCACGTAGACGCAGTGCGTAGGGACTAGAACGTAGGCCCCGTCACACCGCTGGGCAAGACCGCCTTGCACGGATGGCGCAGTCGGTCGGATCGGGTCGCGCACCGGTCGTTTTCGATCGGTTCCGGTGCATAGTGGCGGGGCGGTGGTCGTATCCGGTCGTGGAGGAGCCGCAGATGTCCAGGAAGCCGAGGGAGTCAGGGGAGTTCAGGGGAGTTCAGGGGAGTTCAGGGGAGTTCAGGGGAGTTCAGGAGATTTCAGGGGGTCAGGAAGTTCGGGACGTGAGGAGCTTCGCGACGCGGAGGGCGTGCACGAGGTCACGGTGACAGCCGTCGGAGACGGCCTCGGCGGCCCGGAGCAGGCGCGGAACGAACCACTGCGGGTCCCGCCGGGCGAGGCGCGCCGACTCCTCGGCGGTGCGGGCCCGGACGAAGGCGCCGAGGACGGCGTCGGCCTCGCCGGGGCGGCCCGCCCCGGCCAGGGCCACCGCCGCCTCGGCGATCTCGGCGGCGGGCCGGGACACGCCCTGGCGCAGCAGCGCCTCGCAGTCGGCGTGCCGGCCGGCCGCTCCGAGGGCCGCGGCGGCTGCGGCGAGCCGCTCGGGCGGGAGCGAGGCCGCCTCCCACAGCAGGGTGGCCCAGTCGGCGCCCAGCCCCGCGCGGGCCAACTCGGCGGCGAGGTCCGGCAGCAGCGCGGGCGGCCAGGAGGCCGCCTCGCACAGCAGCACGTGGGCCTCACCACTACGCCCCTGGGCCCGCAGCGTGATCAGCTCGGCCACGGTGTCCTGGACCCGCCCCTCCCGGGGCAGCCCTGCCCCGACACCGTGCACCCCGGGCCCCGACTCGGGCCGCCCGCCCGACGGACCGTCCCCGGCCCCGGCGTCATGCGGCTGCGGTTCCGGGGACCCGAAGCGGGCACCGCGCGGCGGGGCGGCGGTGGGGCCGGCCGGGTGCCCGGGCGGCGGGACGAAGGGGGTCGGCTCGGGGGCCGCCGAGCCGGCGTACCGCGCCCCTCCGCCCCTGCGGGCGGCGCCGCCCCGCAGCCGCCGCCCCTCGGCCCGACGCGCCCTGTCCGGCACCGCAGCACCCGGAGCCGGCCCCGGCCCCTCGCGCGACTCCCGCCCCGCATACCCCCGCTGCGCCTCGGCCGCCGGGGCGCCCGAGGGCTGCTCGGCAACCCCGCGGGGGTCCCCGGGGTGGCCCGCGCTCCCACCGGCTCCGCCGGACACCCGGCCGCCGTACCCGTCCGTCGCCTCCCCACCGGAGGCCCGCCCCGAGCCGGCGCTCGACCCCCCGTACGGATCCCGCTCCCCCGAGGCCCCCCAGGATGCGCCCGGCCGCTCGTGCGGCTGCCGGTCCGCGGACCCGCCCCGTGGGGCGTCGGCCGCATCGGCCGCCCTGCCCGGGGGTTCGACGGGCGGTGCGGCCGGCGTGTCGGCGCGTTGACGCGGGACGGCGGGGAGCGGGTCGGGACCGGTCAGGGCCGCCAGGCGGGTCGTGAGGTCCTCGTGCCGGGACGCGGCCCGGGCCGCGTCGTCCCGGAGCCAGGCCAGCTCCCCCGCGACCGCATGGGCCTCCGCCCGGTCGGCCGTGGCGGCGAGCCGCGCCGTCAGGACCCGCGCCGCCGCCTCCGCGGCCTCCCGCTGCTCGGCGGCGGCCGAGATCAGGGCCCGTAACTCCGCGGCGCCGCCCGGCAGTCGGTCCCACGCGGCGGCGGCCTCCGCCCGGAGCCGGGCCGCGTACTGGGTCTCCCGCGCCGCGAACTCGGCCCCCCTCGCCCGCGCGAGATCGTCGAGCAGCGACTCCACCACGTCCCACGGCGGCATCACGGCCCCGTCCAGACAGGCCCGCAGACCCTCGGGGTCCCGGCGCAGGAACTCCCCGTACCACCCCGTCCCCGGGTCCAGTCTCTGCGTCAACCCGCTCAAATAGCCCGAGAGTTGCGTGATCACCAGCGTAACCGCGGTCTCCATGCCCGCATTGGAACCCACGGTTGTTACAGGCGGACTACGGGAGTCTCAAACCTTGACGGCGATCCCCGTGTGCGGGCGCCGCCCGAACCGCACGAGCGCGCCCGGCACGTCCACCGACCAGAACTGCCACGTGTACTTCCGCGACATCAGCCGCCGCACCCGCTTCAGCCCGGCCTCGTCCAGCAGCCGCGCCCGGCCCTCCAGCACGGGCGCGTCGGGCGCGACCCGCCCTCGTACGTCGCACGGGGAGAGGGTGACCCGCCCGTTGTTCCGGATCCGCTTGACCTTCCACGAGTCGGACCTGGTCCAGACGTACAGCTCGCCGCCGTCGGCCACGGCCCACACGGGCGTCGCGACGGGCGTGCCGTCCTTCCGGAAGGTGGTGAGGCTGACGTACTTCGCCCGCCCGAGCTCTTCGAGGGTCATCCCCCGAGGCTACGCCACGGCCCGGCGCCCGGCCCCGGGCCCCTGGCGAGCCGGGCGGCAGCAGCCTGCCGACCGGCTGTGGCCGCCCGGGCCCAGGGGTCAGTGGGGCAGTTCCAGCCAGACCGAGAAGGAGTGGACCGCGGAGCGGTCGCCGGGGCGCATCGAGGCGAGGGGGTGGCCGAGGCAGCCGCGGGTGCCGAAGAGCCTGACCGTGGCGGGGCTGTCGTTGTGCAGGTGCACGGCCGGGGCGTCGCCGAGGGCCGGCAGGTCGATGCACACCCCGCTCTCCGGGGCCCTCAGGACGTCCACGGCCGGAAGCCCGTCGTCATCGGTGTACGCGTAGAGCAGCTGGCCGGGCACGGGGTGCGCATCGGCCGGGCCGACGGCGGACAGGAGCAGGAAGGAGGAGGCGGCGGCGATGCCGGCCGCGGTGGTGCGGTTGTGCATGCCGTGCAGCGTAGGAGGGCCTTCACCTGCCGAAACGCTTCATCCCGGCCTGGGGGGCGACCATTCACCCGAATGCCCCGGCCCGTCACCTTGCCATGGCGCTCCCGTCGGGGGTGGGGGACGGTGCGGTCGGGTGGCGGCGCGCGTCGGCCGGCCGGCCGTCGGGGGCGGTACAGGCGGCGATCAGCAGCCCGCCCGCGAGGAGGGCGCCGAGGAGTCCGAGTCCGAGTCGTTCGGCTGCGTTGCTGGCTGACACCCCTTCACATTGCCCCGCGCCCGGTCGCCGCCCTCGCCGATTGCGCCGTTCGCCCCGCGCGGCCGCCCGAACGACAGCCCGCGGGCACCGGAACGGGTCAGGCGGCTACGAGCGCGCAGCGGCGGACGACGTCGTCCAGCGAGAGGCCCAGGGCCTCGGCGAGGGCTGCGACGGTGAAGAAGGCCGGGGTGGGCGCCCGGCCCGTCTCGATCTTGCGGAGGGTCTCGGCGGAGAGTCCGGCGGTCGCCGCGACCTCCACCATGCTGCGGCCTCCGCGGGCCTCGCGCAGCAGCGCGCCGAGGCGCTCGCCCCGCTCGCGCTCTTCGGGGGTCAGGGGGGTACGGACCATGCGCCCATCGTACCGGCCGCCCCAACGATCATACCGGTATTGTTTTACCGGTATAGTTATTGGCATGGTGGAACTCAAGACAGAACGGTCGATCGATGAGATGCGCGCCGCGGGCCGGGTCGTCGCCCGCGCCCTGGCCGCGGTACGGGGCGCCGCGCGCGTCGGGGTGTCCCTGCGGGAACTGGACCGGGTGGCCCGCGGCGTCCTCGCCGGGGCGGGGGCGACCTCGCCCTTCCTCGGCTACCGGCCGCAGTTCGCGCCGGTCCCCTTCCCCGCGGTGATCTGCGCCTCCGTCAACGACGCGATCGTCCACGGAATCCCGGACGACCGCCGGCTGCGCGACGGCGACCTGGTCAGCATCGACTGCGGGGCCCGGCTCGGCGGCTGGGTCGGGGACGCGGCGGTCAGCTTCACCGTCGGTCGCCCCCGCCCCGCCGACCTGCGGCTGATCGGGACGGCCGAGGCGGCCCTGGCGGCCGGTATCGCCGCCGCCGTGCCCGGCAACCGGATCGGCGACATCGCGCACGCCGTCGGCACGGTCTGCCGCGCCGCCGGGTACGGCGTACCGGAAGGATTCGGGGGCCACGGCGTGGGCCGCAGCATGCACGAGGACCCGGGCGTGCCCAACGAGGGCCGGCCGGGGCGCGGCATGAAGCTGCGCCCCGGCATGGTCCTGGCGATCGAGCCGATGCTGACGGCGGGCGGCGGGGACGACTACCGGTGCGACGCGGACGGGTGGACCCTGCGGACCGTCGACGGCAGCCGCGCCGCCCACGCGGAGCACACGGTCGCGATCACCGCCGACGGCCCGAGGATCCTCACCGCGCCGTGAACCGTGACCGTGCTACGGCTTGCCGTGCGGGTGGACGGCCATCGCCGAGCCCCCGCCCCGTCGGGTCTTCTCGGCCGCCGCGAGCCAGCGCCCGTCCGGGAGCCGTTGGACGCCGGTGGCGGCGCCGATCTCCTGGTTCAGCCGGAACGCCTGGCCCAGTTGCTCCAGTTCACCGCGCAGCGGGCTGTTCCACAGGGCGGGTTCCAGCTCGGTGGTGGCCTGGTTGCGCTGGCTGGCGCGGGGCGCGGCAATGGCCTCGACGAGCGGCAGGCCCCTGTCCAGGTGTTCGGTCAGGACCTGCAGGATGGTGGTGATGATGGTGGCGCCTCCGGGCGAGCCCACCGCGAGGACCGGCCGGCCGTGCTCCAGCACGATGGTCGGCGACATGGACGAGCGGGGCCGCTTGCCCGGGCCGGGCAGGTTCGGGTCCGGGACGCCGGGTGCGGCCGGGGCGAAGGAGAAGTCGGTCAGCTCGTTGTTGAGGAGGAAGCCGCGGCCGGGAACGGTGATCGCGCTGCCGCCGGTGGACTCGATGGTCAGGGTGTACGAGACGACGTTGCCCCAGCGGTCGGCGACCGTCAGGTGCGTGGTGTTCTCGCCCTCGTACGTGGTCGGCGCGGCCGGGCCGGCAGGGGCGCAGGGCTTCGGGTGGTACGGGTCGCCGGGGGCCACCGGGCTGGTCAGGGCCCGGTCCGGGTTGATCAGACAGCCGCGCGAGTCGGCGAACCGCTGTGACAGCAGCTGGCGCGTGGGCACCTGCTCGAAGGCGGGGTCGCCGACCCACCGGCCCCGGTCGGCGAAGGAGATCCGGGAGGCCTCGATGAAGTGGTGCAGGTACTGCGCCTCGGAGAGGGCGCCCAGGTCGGTGCGCTCCAGCATGTTCAGTGCCTCGCCGACGGTGGTGCCGCCGGAGGAGGACGGCGCCATGCTGTAGACGTCGAGGCCGCGGTACTGGACCCGGGTCGGCTCCTGCCGCTTGGTCCCGTACGCCCGCAGGTCCTGGGTGGTCATGTCGCCGGGACGGACGGTGCGCGTGGCGGCCGGGTCGACGGGGGGCTTGCGGACGGTGTTGGCGATCTCGTCGGCGAGCGGCCACCGGTACAGCGCTCCGGCGCCGTTGCGTCCGAGCTCGGCGTACGTGGCCGCCAGGTCCGGGTTCTTGAAGGTGGAGCCGACCACCGGCAGGGCCCCGCCCGGCAGGAACAGCTTCCTGCTGGCCGGGAAGTCCTTGAAACGGGCCTCGTTGGCCTCGGTCTGGGCGCGGAAGGTGGGGTCCACGGTGAACCCGTCGCGGGCCAGCTTCTCGGCGGGTTTCAGCAGCTTGGACAGGGGGCGGGTGCCCCAGGCGTCCAGGGCGCTCTGCCAGGTGGCGGGCGTGCCCGGGACGCCGACCGAGAGGCCGCTGGTCTGGGCCTCGGCGAACGGGATGGGCACCCCCTTCTCCTGGAAGAGCCCGGCGGTGGCCGACGCGGGCGCGGTCTCGCGGCCGTCGATGGTCTGCACCCGGCGGGTCTTCGCGTCGTAGTGGACGAAGTAGCCGCCCCCGCCGATGCCCGCGGAGTACGGCTCGGTGACGCCGAGCGCGGCGGCCGTGGCGACGGCGGCGTCCGTCGCGTTCCCGCCCGACCGCAGCACCGCGATGCCGACGGCGGTGGCATCGGGGTCGACGCTGGAGACGACCCCGCCGTAGCCCACGGCGACCGGTACCTTGCCGGGAGGGCCGCCGGCCTCCGGGGGAGGGGCCGCGGCGCCGGTGGACACGAGCGCCCCGGTGAGGGCGGCGGCGAGCGCTAAGTGGCGTGGAGCGGGACGACGCATGCGTACCTCCGGTCGACGGCCTGTCAGGCCCCCTGCGACAGGGCTGCGGTCGGCACTGTAACTTCACCGCACCCCCCGCGTCAGGAGGACCGGGCCGGGGCTAGCATCCGGCGCATGAACGACGACCTGCGCAACATCGTGCTCGGGGTGGCGGCCACCGCCGTCAGCGGCGGCTTCGGCTGGTTCACGCGGATCTATCTGTGGCGCCGCGCGCTGCGCCGCAAACAGGCGTTCTTCGGCCTGCCCGCCGGATCGGACTGCCTGTTCGTGGTCAACCGTAAGCCGGACGCCGATGCGTGGTCGGTACACCGTAACGACGCCTTCGCGCTGCTGGAGATATCGGCCCTGATCAAGGACTGTGGAGCGAACCTCCAGCTCGTCTCCCACGACGCGGTCCGCCAGGGCGTCGGCGAGCGCACGGAGTTCTGTGTCGGAGGCCCTTCCTCGAACACGCGGACGGTGGCCCACCTGTCCTCCATGCTGCCGGGCGTCCGGGTCGGCTCCTTCGAGGAGCCGGAACCGGACCGCTTGGCGATCCACGTCGGAGGGGAGACGTACCGGTGGGAGAAGGGCCGCATGGAGCACGTGCTGCTGGCCCGGGTGACGACCGGTCCGGGTACCCGCCCGGTGTTCCTGATATCCGGGCAGACGGCGATCAGCAACCAGGCGGGCGCCCGGTACCTGGCCCGCAACCACCGGGAGCTGGCCCGCAAGTACCGGGGGGCCTCGTTCTGCGTGGTGCTGAAGGTGACGAACTCCGACGCCTACGGCGCGGACGTGGCCGAGCTGGTGGCGGACGTCACCGGCCCGGCCCGGACACCCGTAGCGGCAGCCGCGTGATCCCGTTGATGAAGTTCGACACCAGCCGGCGGGGCGGTCCCGCGAGTTCCGGCGCGGGCATGGCCGTGCGCCACTCCTCGTGGAGGACGCGCAGCTGGAGCCGGGCGAAGTGGGCACCGAGGCAGACGTGCGGGCCGTCCCCGAAGGAGACGTGTCGGTTGGGGGTCCGGCCGAGGTCGAGGCGGCCGGGATCGATGAAGACGCGTTCGTCGTGGTTGGCGGAGGCGTGGAAGACCACCACCTTGTCGCCGGCCCGGAGCGGCTGACCGGCGAGCTCGGTGTCGACGGCCGCGGTCCGGCGGAAGCTGAGCACGGGCGGGTGGACGCGCAGGAGCTCCTCCACGGCCCGGCCGACCGGCACCTCCCCGGCGGACAGCCGCCGGTACTCGTCCGGGGCCTGGGCGAGGGCGAGCAGCCCGCCGGGGGCCGCGCTGCGCACGGTGTCGTTGCCGGCGACGGTGAGCAGGAAGAAGAACATCTCCAGCTCGCCCGGTTCGAGTCCGGCTTCGGCGAGGGAGGTCATCACGTCGTCGCCGGGGTGGCGGCGCTTGTGGGCGGCCAGCTCGCGCGCGTAATCGAACATCTCGCCCAGCAGCGCCGGTGAGCGCGGGTCGAGGGGCGTGCCGTCGGGGCCGCGCAGGGGTTCGGGCGCGTCCTCGGGGTCCTGGTACCCGATGACCCGTACGGTCCAGTCCAGTAGCAGGGCGCGGTCGCCGGGCGGGATGCCCAGCAGGTCGGTCAGGTTCAGCAGGGCGTACTCGTCGGTGACGGCGGCGACCACGTCGGCGGCGCCGTCCTCGGCCTCGTCGCGGGCGGCGGCCAGCAGCGTACGGGCCCGGTCCCGGACCCGGGCGGCGAAGGCGTCGACGCGGGCGGGGGTGAAGGCCCGGGAGACCAGCCGGCGGAGCCGGCCGTGGTCCGTCGGGGTGTCCCCGGGCCCGCAGGGCCCGGGTGAAGGGTCCTGGTTGAGCATGGTGCGGCGCAGGAAGGGCAGGTCGGCCGGGTCGGGGTCGCGGATCTGGGTGGCGCCCAGCCAGGAGGAATAGCCGGCGTGGTCGCGCAGCACGCGGACCACGTCGGCGTGGCGGGTGACCGCCCAGAAGCCGGGTCCGGCCGGCCAGCCCTGGATCTCCGGTTCGTCCTGCCAGGCGACGGGGTGCCGGTCGCGCAGGAGCCGGTAGCTGTCGTGGGGGACGCCCCTGGCGTAGATGCGGGGGTCGAAGACGTCGGGGAGGCCGGCCGCGGGCCGTGGGGAGGGGGGATGCATGTGCCCACGGTGGTGGCGGGGGCCCGCGCCCCGCAAGGGGACCGGTACCGGCAGGGAGAAGGCCGGGGCACCCGAGGGCCACCGAATACCGCGGGGCCCGGGTGGCCCGAGGCCGGCTGCCCCGCCCGGGGTCAGCCGACGACGCCCGCATCGCAGTGTGCCGCCTCGACGGTGGTGTCCGGGCCGACCAACACTGCGCGGTACTGGGAGGCGCTGGTGGAGAGCGCGGTGCACACCAGTTGGCGGCGGGCGAGGTCCGACAGGGGGCCGACGTTGAACGGGAGGCGCACCTCGACGACCTCCCCCGCGGCGGCGACCCGCGCACCGGCGGCCGTCTTGACGTCGACGCGGGGCAGCGCGGTCCGCAGACCGGCGGCCTTCTGCCCCTCGGAGGGGCCGGCGAGGAGCCTCACCACGCCGCCGTAGACCCCGTCCGAGGAGTAGTCCTGCGGGGAGGGGAGGAGCCGGTCCTGGGGGTCCACGAAGTACACCAGCGGCCGCTGGACGGGCCCGCCCACCTTCACCTCGGCGGGGGCGCCGCTCTCGATGACCCCGGTGGGCTTGATCCCGCAACCCGCGAGCGCCGCGCAGACGAGCAGGGCCGGGAGACCGGCGGCGGCCGGGCGCGTCCGGGGCGGGGACGGGCTCCTGGTCACGCGTCGGCCTCCAGCGGCATGTCGATGGTGAACACGGCGCCCCCGGCGGGCCCGTTCGCGGCGCGCAGGGTCCCGCCGTGCAGGCGGACGTTCTCCAGGGTGATGGCGAGGCCGAGGCCGCTGCCGGCGGAGCGGGTGCGGGCCGCGTCGGCCTTGTAGAACCGGTCGAAGATGTGCGGCAGCACCTCGGGGGCGATGCCGGGCCCGCTGTCGGCGACCTCGATCAGCAGGCGGGGGCCGCCGGGCCGGGGTGCGGTCCGCACGGTGACGCGGACCGGGGCGCTGCCGTGCCGCAGGGCGTTGCCGACGAGGTTGGCGAGGACGACGTCGAAGCGGCGCGGGTCGAGCCGGGCGCGGGCCTGCCGCGGCAGGTCGGTGGTCACCCGGTCGTCGTCCCAGTGCCGGCGCTCCAGGGTCTTGCGGACGGCCTCGGCGGCGTCGACGTCGTCCAGGTTGAGCTCGGCGGCGCGGGCGTCGAAGCGGGAGATCTCCATCAGGTCCTCGACGAGGACGGCGAGTTTGCCGGTCTCGGCGCTGACCAGGCGGAGGGCGGCGGCCGTGTCGGGGTCGAGGCGCTCGGCGTCCTCGTCGAGGACCTCGGTGACGGCGAGCATGCCGGTGAGCGGGGTGCGCAGCTCGTGGGAGACGTCGGAGGCGAAGCGCCGGGCCCGGGTCTCGGCCTCCCGCAGTTCGCTGACGGACTGTTCGAGGGCGCGGGCGGTCTCGTTGAAGGTGCGGGCGAGCCCGGCGAGTTCGTCCGCGCCGCGGACCTCGATCCGGGTGTCGAGGCGGCCGCGGCCCAGGTGCTGGGCGGCGCGGCGCATGTCGCGTACGGGGCGCAGCACGCTGCGGGCGGCGAGGAGGGCGGGGACGACGGCGATGGCGAGGCCGGGGACGGCGCCCTGTTTGGCGGCTTCGACCATGGCCTCGACGGTCTGGCGCTCGGTCGCCAGGGGCATGGTGGCGAAGACGACGAGGCCGGTGGCCTGCCGGCCGTCGCCCCGGCTGATGACGGCGGGCATGCCGACGGCGAGGTAGGGGGACCCGCTGCTGTCGGCGACGCGCTGGAAGGCGCCGTGCGGGTGGGCGCCGACCTGCTTGCGGAGCTGGTCGCTGACCACGGTGGAGGTGGGCGCGCCGTTGCTGGAGGCGCGCAGGGCCCCGTACTCGGCGAAGATGTTCCAGGGGTGGGGCTTGCCCCGTTTGGCCAGTTCGGTGACGAGGCTCTGGAGCTGGCTCTGGTCCATGGGGAGGCTGACGTACTGGGCCTCCATCAGGTCGCGCAGCGTGCTGACGGCCGTGTCCTGGCTCTGTTTGAGGACGGCGTTGCGGGCCTGCTGGTAGGTGAGGGCGGCCGTGCTGACCGCGCTGATCGCGGCGACGAGCAGGAAGGCCGCGATCAGCCGGGTGCGCAGCCCGAGGGGTGCGATGCGTGCGATACGTCCCACCGGAGCGCCTACAGGGGACCGAAGCGGTAGCCGAAGCCGCGGACGGTCTGGATGTAGCGGGGGGCCGCTCCGGGGTCCTCGATCTTGTGGCGCAGCCGTCGCACACAGGCGTCCACGAGCCGGGCGTCGGCGTGGTAGCTGTGCTCCCACACGTACTCCAACAGCTGCTGGCGGGAGAAGACCTGCTCGGGCGAGGCGGACAGGTGCAGCAGCAGTTTGAGCTCGCTGGGGGCCAGGGGGACCCGTTCGCCGTTCTTGGCGACGGTCAGGCCGGCTCGGTCAAGGGCGAGCTCCGCGTGGAACTCCACCCCGGGGCGGCCGGCCGCGGTGTCGCCGAGGCGGCGCAGCACGGCCTTGATACGGGCCTCGATGACCTCGGTACGGGCGGGCTTGACGATGTAGTCGTCGGCGCCGGCCTCCAGTCCGACGACGATGTCGAAGTCGTCGCCGCGGGCGGTCAGCATGATGATCGGGACCTGGCTGGTCTCGCGGATCCTGCGGCAGACCTGTACCCCGTTGATGCCGGGGAGCATGAGGTCGAGCAGCACCAGTTCCGGGCGGAAGGTCCCCATCAGGGCGAGGCCGGCCTCGCCGGTGTCGGCGGCGCTCACTTCGTGGCCCCGGCGGCGCAGGCCCAGGCCCACCCCCTCCCGTACGGAGGGGTCGTCCTCGATCAGCAGTACGCGTGGCATCCGGTCGTGTCCAAGGGTGGTGGTGGGCGGTGTGCTCCGCTAGCGGCCGGTGCGGCGCCGCAGGGAGGCCGGCAGATCGGTGATCCCGGTCAGGCGCAGCGGCCTGGCGAGGAGGACGACGACGAGGGCGATCACCGCGGTTCCCGCGCCGGTCGCGGCGAGGTCGCCGAGGCCGGACCGGTCGGCGGCGCGGGCGGCCGCGTACCCGGCGGCGGCCGCCGGCAGGGCGGCGGCGAGCAGCCGCAGGTGGGTGCCGAGCGCGGTTGCGGGGCTCGTCCCTGGGCCGGCGCTGCGCGGGCCGAGCCGGCGGGCGAGGACGTACGCGGTGACGGCGAGGCCGGCGAAGAGGGCGACGGAGTAGGCGGCGGCCATGCCGGTGACGGCCCAGCGCGGCGGCAGCAGCAGGTAGGCGGCGGCGGAGAGTCCGGCGTTCAGCCCCGCGATGACCAGGTTGAGGAAGAACGGGGTCCTGGTGTCGGAGAGGGCGTAGAAGCCGCGGGAGAGGACGTACTGGCCGGAGAAGGCGATCAGGCCGGGGGCGAACGCCGCGAGCATGCCCGCCATGACCTCGATGTCGGCGGCGCCGGTGCGGCCGTACCCGAAGACGCTGCCCATCACCCAGGGGGCGAGGGCGGCGAAGAGCGCGGCGGCCGGGACGACGAGGGCGGCGCTGGAGCGCAGCGCGTACGACACGTCGCGGCGGACGGCGGCGAGGTCGCCGTCGGTGGCGGCGGCGCTCATCCGGGGCATGAGGGCGGTCACGAGGGAGACGGTGATGATGCCCTGCGGGACGATCCACAGCTGGTAGGCGTTGCTGTAGGCGGTGTAGCCGGCGCCGCCCGCGAGGCCTGCTTCGACGGCCTGCCGGCCGGCGGTGGTGGACAGGCGGGTGACCACCCAGTAGCCGATCTGGTTGGTGAACACGAGCATGACCAGCCAGCCCGCGTTGCGCAGCGGCCGGGCCAGGCCCTGGCCGCGCCAGTCGAAGCGGGGGCGCCAGCGGAAGCCGGCGGCGCGCAGGGAGGGTATGAGGGCGAGGGCCTGGACGACGATGCCGGCGGTGGTGCCGAGGCCGAGCAGCCGGGTCTCGCCGGCGGTCAGGCCCTGCGCGCCGTGGTGCGAGAGGTACAGGAAGAGGCCGAAGACGCAGATGATGACGAGGTTGTTGAGGACGGGGGTCCACATCATCGCGCCGAACCGGCCGCGGGCGTTCAGCACTTGACCGAGCAGGGTGAACAGCCCGTAGAACAGGATCTGCGGGAGGCAGTAGCGGGCCAGGGCCACGGTGGTGTTCGCCTGGCTGCCGGTGTACGGGGTGTACGCGGCCACGATCAGCGGAGCGGCCAGCACGGCGACGGCGGTGAGCAGCACGAGCACGGTCGTGCAGGCGGTCAGCAGCCGGTCGGTGTAGGCGGCTCCGCCGTCCCGGTGCTCCTTGGCGGCCCGGACCAGTTCGGGCACGAAGACGGCGTTGAGGGCGCCGCCGACGAGGAGCATGTAGATGATGTTCGGGACGGTGTTGGAGACGGCGTAGGCGTCGCCGAGCAGCCCGGTGCCGAGCGCGGCGACGACGACGGCGGAGCGGACGAATCCGGTGGCCCGGGAGACGATCGAGCCCGCGGCCATGACCGCGCCGCTGCGCAGCACCGAGGTCCTGGGCGCTGCCGCGGCGGGCGCCTCCGTAACGCCGGGGGGCGCGTCGGCGTGGGCGGTCGCGCGGGGGCCGGCTGCCGCGTCGGGGGCGGTGGGCGTGTCGGGGGCGGTGGGCGTGTCGGGGCCGGTGGGCGCGTCGGGGCCGGTGGGCGCGTCGGGGCCGGTGGGCGCGTCGGGGCCGGCCGCGGACGGGGCGGCCGTCACCGGCGGGCCAGGTAGGCCTGGAAGGCCTTGTAGAGCGCCGTGTTGGCGTATCCGTCCAACGGTATCTCCCACTCTCCGAGCGTTTCGACGACGTGTCCGCCGGTACCGAGCTTCCAGCGCAGCAGTCCGAATGGGCGTTCGGCGGGGTCGAGAGTGGAGGGTACTCCGCGCATGTCGTATTCGTCCGCTCCCAGGGCGTGTGCGTCGCGCATCATGCGCCACTGCAGGGCGTTGCTGGGGCGTACCTCGCGGCGGTGGTCCGCGGAGGCGCCGGTCTGGTACCAGACCCGGCCACCGGCGGTGATCATCGTGTGGGCGGCGAGGACCTCGCCCTCGTGGACGGCCAGGTAGAGCCGCATCCGGCCCGGGGCCTCGGCGTTCAGGACCGCGTACTGCTGCTCGAAGTAGGCCGCGGAGCGGCCGAGCCGGAAGCCGTCGCGCTCCTCGGTGATGCCCAGCAGCCGGTGGAACTCCGGCAGGTCGGCGGCGGTCCCGAGGACCGTCCGCACACCGGACTTCTCGGCCTTGCGCACGTTGCGCCGCCACTCCTGGTTGAGCCCGGCCCACAGGTCCTCCACGGAGCGGCCGGCCAGCGGAACGCGGAAGACGTGGCGGGGTTGGGCGTCGCCGTCGTCCTCGCCCCCGCAGCGCCGCCAGCCGCGGGTGCGCAGCCGGTCGGCGAGTGCGCTGCCGACCGGGTCGACCTCGGTGGCCAGGACGTCCGACAGCTGCCGGCCCGGGCCGGCGGCGGCCTTGAGGGCGGCGGCGTCCCAGCGGCGGTAGGCGGGGGAGGGCCCGATCCGCACGGCGAAGGCGCCGGCCGCGCGCAGGTGGCGCAGGAGCGGGGTGAGCCAGCGGTCGAGGTACGGGTCGGACCAGTCGGCGACGGGCCCCTCGGGCAGGTAGGCGAAGTATTTGCGGGTGCCGGGGAATTGGCGGTACAGCACGAGGCCGGCTCCGGCGATTTCCCCGTCGGGGTGGTGCCATCCGACCGATTCCGAGCGCCAGAGGTCCTTTACCCCGGCCCATGACGGGTACTGCAGAAAACTTGCGTTCCGGTTCCGGGAAAGGAAGGCGCGGTATTCAGCCGCGGACAGGGAACGGAACTCCAGCTCCCGGTTCCGGTCCGGATCCGGGGCCGGGCGCTGGGGGTGGGCGGGGGTCGCGAGCAGTGCGCACACGGCGGATCGGCCTTCCTGTACGTCCGGGGTGGGATACACGGGACCCTCACAAGCGTCCGTGACGGAACTGCACGGCGTTCGTGACCGAACGATGACCGTTTCGCTGCGGTCCAGGTCACAACCAAAAAGTCGGATCTTTTCTGCGGATTGCGCAACCTAGAGTCCCCCCGTCCGCATCTCCCCATCCGGACGACCGTTGCTTTGGAGGGATTTCGTTGAGCCGCACACGCCGTTTCACACACCGCCGCCACGCCATGCTGGCGGGCACTGCTCTCATGGCCGCAGCGCTGACCGCCTGCACGGGCGGCTCCGGGGGCGGCGACAAGGCCGACGGCAAGGCGGAGTCGAAGGACAAGGCGGCCATGGCGATCACCGTGAACCTCACGGGCGACCAGGCCAAGCCCGGCGAGCCGGTGAAGGTCACGCTCGCGGAGGGCAAGTTCGCCCAGGTGAAGGTGTCCGACGGCAAGGGGGGCGAGCTGCCCGGGAAGATAGCCGACGACGGCCGGACCTGGACCTCGGAGCGCAACGCGGCGCCGGGCACGGACTACAAGGTCGAGGCGCAGAACACGGACAGCCAGAGCGCGAACGCCCAGTTCAAGACCGCTGCTGCGGACAAGGTGAACAAGGTCACGATCGTTCCGGGCAAGGGCTCCACGGTGGGCGTGGCCCAGCCCATCTCGCTGGTCTTCGACAACCCGGTGAAGAACAAGGCCGAGGTGGAGAAGCGCCTGAAGGTGACCACGTCGAACAACACCGAGGGGTCCTGGGGCTGGTTCAAGGACTACACCGGCAACGACCGCGTCGACTGGCGACCGAAGGAGTACTGGAAGTCGGGAACGGACGTCAAGGTCGAGATGAGCCTGAACGGCGTCGACTCCGGCCAGGGCGGCGGATACTTCGTGCGCGACTACGACACCAACTTCAAGATCGGCAAGGACCGCCGGCTCCAGGTCGACCTCGACAGCAAGAAGATGTCGGTGGTCGAGGACGGACAGACGGTGAAGACGATCCCGGTCTCGGCGGGCACGCCCGGCGGCAAGAAGGCCTCCTGGTCCGGGAAGATGGTGCTGATGACCAAGGAGGGCACCATCCGGATGGACTCCCAGACCGTGGGGCTCGGCGACTCCTACGACAAGATGGTCGACTACTCGATGCGGGTGACCTGGTCGGGCATGTACATCCACGCCGCACCGTGGAACGCCGGGTACTTCGGCCGGACCAACGCCAGTTCCGGCTGCGTGGGGATGAGCGACTCGGACGCCAAGTGGCTGTTCGACTCGTCCCAGGTCGGCGACGCGGTCGAGGTGACGGGCAGCGGTTCCAAGGGCAAGGCGGACATCGGCAACGGTTACGGCGAGTGGAACCTGTCCTGGGACGAGTGGAAGGCCAAGAGCGCCCTCAACGGCGCGCCCCAGAACGGCTGACCAGCAGCGGGCCACCCCGTCGTCGCCGCGGCCTCACCGGGAATTCGATCAATCGTTACCAGCGCGTAACTTACTGACGGGTTACCTTTGGTAAGCAACTCCCGTTACCGTCGGGTCACTTCGACATCGGCGCATGCGAGGAGCCCACGATGGTCCGCACCCCCACCGCGGCGGCCGTGGCGGCCACCCTGACCGTGGCCGCCCTGGGCCTGACCCCCCAGCAGGCCCGGGCGGCGGCCCCGGCCCCCTCCCCCACCCCGTCCGTGGCCGCGGCCTCCGCGGCCTCACCCGGACTCACCTTCCACGACATCCCGGGCTCGGGCGGCATCACCCTGAAGGGCAACGCGTTCACCCCGGCCGGCGCCGAACCCGGCCGGAAGTACCCGCTGATCGTCCTGCCCGGCAGCTGGGGCATGCCACAGATCGAATACATCGCCCAGGCGAAGAAGCTCGCCGACTCGGGCTACGTCGTGGTCAGCTACGCCTCCCGCGGCTTCTGGCTCTCCGGGGGACAGATCGAGGTGGCCGGCCCGCCCGACGTCGCCGACGTCTCCGCCGTCATCGACTGGGCGCTGGCCCACACGCCCGCCGACGCCGGCCGCATCGGCGTGGGCGGGGTCTCGTACGGCGCGGGCATCAGCCTGCTCGCCTCCGCCCACGACCCGCGGATCACGACCGTGGTGGCGCTCAGCGGCTGGGCCGACCTCATCGAGTCCATCTACTCCGGCCGCACCCAGCACCTCCAGGCCACCGCCCTGCTCGGCGCCGTCGGCCACGCCACCGGCCGCCCCGGTCCCGAACTCGACCGGATCCTCGCCGACTTCATGAGCTCGCGGTTGGAGCGGGAGCAGGAGATGATCGAGTGGGGCCGGGTGCGCTCGGCCTCCGAGCAGGTGGACCGGATCAACGCCAACGGCGCCGCGGTCATGCTGGGCAACGCCTGGGGCGACACCATCTTCCCGCCCAACCAGTACGCCTCCTTCTTCGAGAAGCTGACCGGTCCCAAGCGGCTGGAATTCCGCCCCGGCGACCACGCCACCGCCGAGGGCACGGGCCTGTTCGGCCTGCCCAACGACACCTGGACCAGCGCCCGCCGCTGGTTCGACCGCCACCTCAAGGGCGAGCGCAACGGGATCGACACCGAAGCCCCGGTGCAGATCAAGTCCCGCAGCGCCGGGGGCTACGAGGGCTACGCCGACTGGAAGTCGGTGGGCGCAGCCGCCACCGAGAAGCTCGCGCTGAACGACACCGAGCACCTGTTCACCGGCGTCAACACCGGGGCCGACGGCGGCGTCGTCCTCCTCTCCAGCGCCCTGGACCAGTTCGCGAAGATCCCGCCGATGGCCTCCGTCCCGCTGCTGCCGCGCACCTTCGCCGCCGTCTGGCAGTCCGAGCGCTACGGCAGCGACAAGCACGTCCGCGGCACGGCGAAGCTGCACACGACCGTCACGCCCACCAAGTCGGACGGCACCTTCGTCGCGTACCTCTACGACGTGGGCCCGCTCGGCATCGGCAAGCTGGTCACGCACGCCCCCCACACCTTCCACGGCAAGACCCCGGGCCGCGCCTTCGGTGTGGACCTGGACCTGTTCTCGACCGCCTACGACGTGCCGGCCGGCCACCGGCTGGCCCTCGTCATCGACACCGTCGACCCCCTGTACGCGGAGTACAACCCCTTCGGCGCCCAGCTCACCTTCACCTCCCCCACCACCGACCCCTCGTACGTGGCGGTCCCCCTGCGCTGAGGTCAGTGCTTGAGGATCTTGGAGAGGAAGTCCTTGGCACGGTCGCTCGCGGGGGCGGTGAAGAACTCCTCCGGCGGGCGGTCCTCGACGATCGTGCCGTCGGCCATGAAGACGACCCGGTTGGCGGCGGAGCGGGCGAAGCCCATCTCGTGGGTGACCACGACCATGGTCATCCCCTCCGCCGCCAGCTGCCGCATGACCTCCAGCACCTCGTTGATCATCTCCGGGTCGAGGGCGGAGGTGGGCTCGTCGAAGAGGAGCGCCTTGGGGTCCATGGCCAGGGCACGGGCGATGGCCACCCGCTGCTGCTGGCCGCCCGAGAGCTGGGCGGGGAACTTCTCGGCCTGGTCGGCGAGGCCGACGCGCTCCAGCAGCTCGCGGGACCGCCGGTCGGCGTCCGCCCGGCCGCGCTTCCTCACCTTGACCTGCGCGAGCGAGACGTTGGCCAGGACCGTCTTGTGCGCGAAGAGGTTGAAGGACTGGAAGACCATGCCCACCTCGGCGCGCAGCGCAGCCAGGTCCTTGCCCTCGGCGGGCAGCGGCCGGCCGTCGAGGGTGATCGTCCCCGACTCGACGGTCTCCAGCCGGTTGATGGCCCGGCACAGGGTCGACTTCCCGGAACCGGACGGGCCGATGACCACCACCACCTCCCCGCGGCCGACGGTGAGGTTGACGTCCCTCAGGACGTGCAACTGCCCGTAGTGCTTGTTCACGTCCCGCAGCTCGATCAGCGGATCGACGGTCATGTGCTGCCTGCCCCCTTGTCGGTGTGCCGAGGTCAGGATCGACTATCCGGGCGGGAAGCGCACTTCAGCCGTCAACACGCCCGGCACCCGTCGCAGCGGGCCAACCGTCGGGGAGGGTGTAGTGCCAGCCCTCCCGCCAGCCGAACGGGGCGTCCACCAATTCCTCGATCGAGGCGCCGTGCAGGAGGCAGTCGAGCGCCCACTTGTTGGCCGAGTGGGAGATCAGCAGGACCCGCTGACCACTTCGGGAGGCGGCCAGGTCACGGAGGAGGTCCGCGGTGGCCCCGATGACCTGGCGGTAGCTCTGGCCGCCGGGGAAGGGGGTGTCGATGTGGCGGGAGCGGTGGCCGGCGAGGTCGGCGACCGGGCTGCCGTTCAACGTGCCGTAGTCGCATTCCCGCAGCCGCGGGTCGCGGTGCACGGGGACCGTGGTGCCGGCGAAGGCGAGGCGGGCGGTCTCCACCGCCCGGTGCAGGTCCGAGACGAAGACGGCCGCGAGACCGTCGTTGCGGCGGCGTTCGCCGAGCTCGGCGGCGAGGCGCCGGCCCGCCGCGGAGAGCCTGCCGGGCAGCCCGCCGGTGGCGATGCCCCGTTCGTTGTCCTCGGTGAGCGAGTGGGTCTCGAAGACGATGTCGACGGCCATACGGGCTCCGTTCCCGGTGCGGTCCGGCGGCTGGGGGAGCGGGAGGACTCGGAGGTCTACAGGCCCTCGGAGGCTTCCGCGTACGCCTGGGAGAGCTCGGGGGACCCGGTCATCGCCCAGGACACCCCTGACTCCACCACGTTCAGCTCCCGGCCCGAGGCCAGCAGGATCACCGGCTGCCCGTCCGGGCGCACCTGCCAGCTCGCGCCCGGACGGGTCCGGATGATCACCGTGCCGAGGTAGAGGCCCGCGTCGTTGCCGAGCCACGGGACGAGCTCCGGATCCCGGCGCCAGCGCGGCATCAGCTGGTCCAGCGCCTCCAAGGAGGCCGGGGTCTCGTCGAGTTCGAGTCCGGCCGCCCGGGCCTGGACGCGCAGCATCTCGCACTCCGAGAACAACTCGCTGACGCCTTCGGGGTCCTGGGCGAGGGCGGCGGCGAGTCCCGCACCCCGTTCCGTGTCGTTCCGGTTGAGCCAGTGGTCCAGGAAGGGGATGTTCATGCCGTCCAGCCTGGCACCGCGGCGCCCGGCTGGCCACAGGGCGCGCCTGGATCCGGCGTCACGCGTCGAGGTCGAGGTCCACCACGACGGGGGCGTGGTCGGAGGCGCCCTTGCCCTTGCGCTCCTCGCGGTCCACGTAGGCGTCCTTCACCGCCTTGGCGAAGGGCTCGTTGCCGTACACCAGGTCGATGCGCATCCCGCGGTTCTTGGGGAAGGCGAGCTGGCGGTAGTCCCAGTACGTGTACGGGCGGTCGTACTTGAGCGGGCGGGGCACCACGTCGGCGAGCCCGGCGGCGCGCAGCGCCTCCAGGGCGGCCCGCTCGGCGGGGGTGACGTGGGTCAGGCCGGCGAAGGCCGCCACGTCATAGACGTCCTCGTCGGTGGGGGCCACGTTGAAGTCGCCGAGCACCGCGAAGGGGCGGGGGCCCGCGGCGTCCTCGGCGACGGCGGTGGTCAGCGCACGGAACCAGTCCAGCTTGTAGCCGTAGTGGTCGTGCTCGACCTCGCGGCCGTTGGGCACGTACACCGACCACAGGCGCACCCCGCCGCAGGTCGCGGAGATGGCCCGGGGCTCCTGAACGCCCTCGTAGCCGGGCCCGCCGGGCAGGCCCTCGACCACGTCCTCCAGGCCGACCCGGGAGACCAGGGCGACGCCGTTCCACCGGCCGGTGCAGTTGACCACCGCCTCGTACCCCAGCTCGCGCAGCTCGTCGAAGGGGAACTGCTCGGCGGTGCACTTGGTCTCCTGGACGCAGAGCACATCGGTACCGGAGGACTCCAGCCATGCCAGCAGCCGCGGCAGCCGGGCGGTGATCGAGTTGACGTTGAAGGTGGCGATACGCATACCAGACAACCTACCGCCCGGCGCCGACACCCGGCCGGCGCTCAGAGGGCGGCGCTCTCTCCGGCGGTCATCCGGCTGTGCGGCGCTCCGCCCAGGTTGTCCAGGACCGTGTCGTAAATGGGCCTGGCGATGTCGGAGAGGTAGGCGTCGTGGATGTCGATCGCGCGGACCGGCTTGACCTCGCGCACGTAATCGATCACTTCGGCGACCTTGTTCCACGGGGCGTGCACGGGGAGCATCAGGGTCTCCACCGGGCTGCCGGGGACGGTCAGCGCGTCGCCGGGGTGGAAGAGGGAGCCGTCGACGAGGTAACCGACGTTGGTGACCCGGGGGATGTCAGGGTGGATCACGGCGTGGAGTTCGCCGTGCACCCGTACGTCGAAGCCGGCCGCGGTGAAGGCGTCGCCGTTGCCGACGGTGTGCACGCGGCCCGGGTACGCGGGCGCCAGCCGCTCCGCGACGCTGCGCAGCGTCCACAGCCCGGCGGCGGGGTTGGCGTCGAGGGCGGCCCGCAGCCGGCCCTCGTCGAAGTGGTCGGGGTGCTCGTGCGTGACGAGCAGGACGTCGGCGCCGAGGCCCGCGTCGGGCTCGCTGAACGCGCCGGGGTCGATGACGAGCACACGCCCGTCCTTCTCCAGCTGGACGCAGGAGTGCAGCCGCTTGGTGAGCTTCATGATCCCAGGCTAGCGGCCCGCCCCGCCCCGGCCGGGCGGTTAGGGAACCGCGGTGGAGACCACGTAGACGCGGGGCTTGGCCGGGTCGGTGAGGTCGACCGTGACGTCGCGGGTGGGGCGCGGGTCGGGCTGCTCCAGGGTGATCCCGTACCAGCTGTTCGAGGGGCCCCAGCTCCAGCCGGCGACGGCGGCGTCGTGCGCGGAGATGGAAACCTCCGGGGTCAGCGCGGAGCGGCTGGTGCCGAGGGCGGCGAGGAAGGCGTCCAGCTCCGCGGGGGTGACGGCGAACTGCACGTACAACCGGCTGGTGTGCCAGTTGTTGGTCTCCAGGAAGCCCACGCGCCAGGCCTTGAGCGGGATGGGGACGTCGTAGATGCTGCGCTGCACCCGGGAGGGCCAGCCGGGGCGCACCTTGGTCGCGCCGACCTTGGCGGCCTTGTCGCGGCCGCTGGCGCGGCTCTGCTGGGCGGACACGGCGAGGTATCCCGCGGGCACGCCGACCAGCAGCAGGATGATGATGGCGGTGATCCAGCGGCGCCGGACGACGTGCCTGCGGTCCTCGGTCGCGGTCGGCGCGGCGGTCGCGGTCGGCGTCGCGCCCCCGTCGGGGGTGGACGCCCGGCGGGGCGGGGTGGGGGGTGTCACTGCGTTTCCTGGTCGTCGGGGCGTGGGGTGGCGCGCCGGCCGAGCTGCGCGTAGCGCTCGTACCGCTCGACGCGCCGGCGCGTGGCGCGCCGGAAGCGGCGGGCGACGAGCCGGGCGAGGTCGGCGGCGCCGACCATACCTGCTTCGGGCCCGAGCTGGGCCTTGGCGATGCGGGCTTCGGGCCGGTAGCCGCGGCCGGTGAGGTGGCGTCGGAAGGCGTCCCGGGCGGGGCCGATCAGCAGGTCGTCGGCGGCGCTCACGCCGCCACCGATGACGAAGCAGGAGGGGTCGAGCGCGGCGGCGAGGTTGGCGATGCCGACCCCGAGCCACTGGCCGATGTCCTGGAGGAGCTCGACGCACATGGCGTCGCCCTCGCGGGCGAGCTCGGTGATCAGCGGGCCGGTGATCTCGGGGATGTTGCCGCCGACGCGGGCGATGATGTTGTGGGCGACCGGGGAGTCGGCGGCGGCCAGTTCGCGGGCCTCGCGCACCAGGGCGTTGCCGGAGCTGTACTGCTCCCAGCAGCCGCGGTTGCCGCAGGGGCAGCGGTGGCCGCCGGGGACGACCTGCATGTGGCCGAACTCGCCGGCGACGCCGTACTTGCCCCGCTTGACCTGGCCGCCCTCCAGGATGGCGCCGCCGATGCCGGTGCCGAGGGTGATCATGACGAGGTGGTCCTCGCCGCGGCCGGCGCCGAAGCGCCATTCCGCCCAGGCGGCGGTGTTGGCGTCGTTGTCGACCATGACGGGGACGGCGAGGCGGGACTGCAGGGCGTCGCGCAGCGGTTCGTCCCGCCACGCCAGGTGGGGGGCGAACAGGACGCGGGAGCGGTCGGCGTCGACCCAGCCGGCCGCACCGATGCCCACGGCGTGGACGTCGTGCCGGTCGGACAGGTCCAGGACGAGCTCGACGATGGTGTCCTCGACGACCTTGGGGCTCTTGGACTTGTCGGGGGTTTCGGTGCGGATCTTCTCCAGGATCACGCCGTCGGCGTCGACGACGCCGGCCATGACCTTGGTGCCGCCGATGTCGATGCCGACGGTGGGGACGCGCGGGGCGGTCAGGTGCGACCGGCGCTCACGGGTCCCGATGGTCCGCAGGACGGTGCCCCGCGCCGACCCCCGGTGGGTGAGCGTGAAGTCCCGGTACGTGCTCATCGAGTCGTGTCGTCCCTCAGGGTGCGGTGGTGCCGTGCGCGGTGGTGCCGTGCGCGGGGCCGTCGGTCCCGCCGTCCGTGGCGGTGGCGGGAGCGGGGTGCCGGTCCGATTCTGCCACCCGCTCCAGCTCGTGGCTCAGCTCCTCCAGCTCGGAACCCCCGGCCATCTGCCGGGTGAGTTCGTCGAGGGTGACCGAGTCGCGGCTGTGACTGCCCGCCATGGTGCCGCGCTTGAGCAGGACGAACCGGTCCCCGACCAGGTGGGCGTGGTGCGGGTTGTGGGTGATGAGGACCACGCCGAGGCCGGCGTCGCGGGCGGCGGCCACGTACTTGAGGACCACACCGGACTGCTTGACGCCGAGGGCGGCGGTCGGCTCGTCGAGCACGAGGACCTTCGCGCCGAAGTGGACGGCGCGGGCGATGGCCACGCACTGCCGCTCACCGCCGGACAGGGTGCCGATCGGCTGGTCGACGTCGCGCAGGTCGATGCCCATGCGCAGCAGCTCGGCGCGGGTGGTCCCGCGCATGAGGTCCACGTCGAGGCGGCGGAAGGGGCCGCGGCCCCGGGTGGGCTCGGAGCCGAGGAAGAAGTTCCGCCAGACGGGCATGAGCGGGACGACGGCGAGGTCCTGGTACACGGTGGCGATGCCGCGGTCGAGGGCGGCGCGCGGGTTGGCGAGGGTGGTCTCCTCCCCCTCGATCTCGAAGGTGCCGGCGTCGTGCCGGTGCAGGCCCGCGATGATCTTGATGAGGGTGGACTTGCCGGCTCCGTTGTCGCCGAGGACGCAGGTGATCTCGCCGGCGGAGACCTCCAGGGAGACGTCCTGCAGGGCGCGGACGTTGCCGTAGTACTTGCTGACTCCGGTCAGCTTCACCAGAGAGGTCACTTCGCCTCCGCCCGCTTGCGGACCCATGCGTTGAGCAGCACGGCCAGCAGCAGCATCGCGCCGAGGAAGAACTTGAACCAGTCCGGGTTCCACTGGGCGTAGACGATGCCGTTGCTGGTCATGCCGAAGATGAAGGCGCCGACGGCGGCGCCGATCGCGGAGCCGTAGCCGCCGGTCAGCAGACAGCCGCCGATGACGGCCGCGATGATGTACAGCAGCTCGTTGCCGACGCCCTCGCCCGACTGCACCACGTCGTACGAGAAGAGGATGTGCTGCCCGGAGATCCAGGCGCACAGGGCGACGCCCATGTAGAGGCCGATCCGGGTCTTCACGACCGGGACGCCGACGGCGCGTGCCGCGTCCGCGGCGCCACCGACCGCGAAGATCCAGTTGCCGGCGCGGGTGCGCAGCAGGATCCAGGTGGCGACGGCGACGAGGGCGATCCACCACAGGACGGTGACCTTGAGGGTGACCGCGCCGAAGGTCCACTGGGAGGCGAAGAGCGCGCGGGCGGAGGGGAAGCCCTCCATGTCGGAGATCCCCTTGGTGGACACGGTGCCGCTGATCAGCTTGGTGAAGCCGAGGTTGAGGCCCGTGAGCATCAGGAAGGTGCCGAGCGTGATGATGAAGCTCGGCAGCTTCGTGCGGGTCAGCATGAACCCGTTGAAGAAGCCGATGGCCAGGGTGACCAGCAGGGACACCCCGACGCCGACCCACACGTTGGCGGTCATCTGGTAGCTGAACATGGAGCTGACCAGGGCCGCGGTGGTCACCATGACGCCGGCGGAGAGGTCGAACTCGCCGCCGATCATCAGCAGTGCCACCGGGACCGCCATGATCCCGATGGTGGAGGCCGCGTACAGGATCGTGCTCAGGCTGGAGGCCTGCAGGAAGCTGGGGGCGGCGAAGGAGAAGAAGACGAACACGGCGGCGGCGCCGACGACCGCGCCCAGCTCGGGACGGCCGAGGAGGCGGCGCAGCAGCGAAGCGGGAGCGAGCCGCTCGTCGCCGGAGCGGGAGCCCGGGGCCGGCGCGGGGCCGGGGGCGGGGGCCGGGGCGGTCGCGGTCATCGGCTGCCCCGCTTGATGTACTGCTCCAGCTCGGCGGCCTCGGCGCCGGTCACGATCTGCGGTCCGGTGAGCACCGGGCGGCCGCCGCCGAGCACGTCGGCGTTGTAGCGGTAGAGCCACAGCAGGTCGACGGCCTCGTAGCCCTGCAGGTAGGGCTGCTGGTCGACGGCGAAACCGAGGGCCCCGGACTTGAGGTCGCGGGCGACGGACTCGTTGAGGTCGAAGGTGTCCACCTCGGCCTTGCTGCCCGCCGCCTCCTTGGCTTTGACGGCGGTCGGGGCGAAGGGGGCGCCGAGGGTGAGGATCGCGTCGACGGACGGGTCGGCCTGGAGCTTCGCTTGGATGGCGGCCTGGACCGAGGGCATGTTGGTGCCCTCGACGTACAGGTTCTCCATGGTGCCGCCGAAGGTCTTCTTCGCTCCGGCACAGCGCTGTTCGTGGCCCACGTTGCCCTGCTCGTGCAGGACGCACACGGCCTTGGTGCGGCCGCGCTCGGTCAGCTCGGTGCCGACGGCCTCGCCGGCGACCTGCTCGTCCTGGCCGATGTGGGTCAGGGCGCCGTACTGCGCCGACTGCGCGGACCCGGAGTTGACGGTGACCACGGGGATGCCGGCCTTGACGGCCTTGCCGATCACGTCCTTGAGGGCCTCGGGCTTGGCGAGGCTCACGATGATGCCGTCGACCTTCTGGTCGACGGCGTTCTGCACGAACTGGGCCTGCTGCTGCGCCTGGTCGTCGTGGGAGTAGACGAAGTTGATGTTGTCCTTGGCGGCGGCCTCCTTGGCCCCCTTCTGGACGATGTCCCAGAACGTGTCGCCGTCGCCGGCGTGGGTGATCATCGCGAAGGTCCAGCGGGGGGTGGACACGGCGGGGCGGCCCGCCGCGGCGGCCTTCGCCCGTTCCTCGGCGCGTTTGCCGCCCGTGCTGCTGCAGCCCACGAGGGAGGCCCCCAGTACCGCCGCGAGCACGGCGCCCACGACGCGTACCCCTGTCCCTGCACTGACCACGTCTGCGTGCCCTTCCCTCGATGCGTGCTCTTCTGGTCCGCCGTCATCAAAGCGGTCATTCCGGTTTCAGCCGCCCAGTATCCGCCACAGTGGCGGATACGAGGCCATCGGGGGCTTCCCGACGGCCCCGGGACCGTCCCGGGCCTTCCGGCTGCCGTCATGCGGATTGACAGCCTCCGCCGGGCGGTCCAGGTTGAGTGCATGCGCATCGGGCTGATCGGAACGGGCCGGATCGGCTCCTTCCACGCGGCGGCACTGGCCCGCCACCCGGACGCCGGCTCGCTGCTGCTCGCCGACGCCGATCCCACGCGTGCCGTACGGCTCGCCGACCGGCTGGGGGCCACGGCCGCGCCCTCCGTGGACCACGTCTTCACCTGGGGCGTCGACGCCGTCGTCGTGGCCTGCTCCACCGACGGGCACGCCGAGCTGGTGCTGCGGGCCGTCCGCGGCGGGCTGCCGGTGTTCTGCGAGAAGCCACTGGCCGGCGACCTGGTCCGGACCCTGGCGGTGCTCCGCGAGGTGACCGCCGCGGGCGGGGTGCTGCAGCTGGGATTCATGCGCCGCTTCGACGCGGGCTACCGGACCGCGCGGGAGCTGGTGCGCTCCGGGGCCCTGGGCCGACTGCACACCGTACGGACGATGACCGCCGATCCGTCGCCGCCGCCCGCCCCGTACCTGGCCGCGTCCGGGGGCCTGTACCGGGACTGCCTGGTGCACGATTTCGACATGGTCCGCTGGGTGACCGGCCGGGAGGTGGCGGAGGTGTACGCGACCGGCTCGGACGCTGGTCCGCCGCGGTTCCGCGAGGTGGGCGACGTGGACACGGCGGCGGCCGTGCTGACGCTGGACGACTCCACCCTGGTGACCTGCACGGGCACCCGGTGCAACGGGGCCGGGTACGACGTCCGGATGGAGCTGGCCGGGGAACTCGACCAGGTCTCCTCCGGGCTCGACGACCGTACGCCGATCGCCTCGACCGAGCCGCACGGCCCGCCCCCGGCCGCCAAGCCGTGGACGGGGTTCCTGGAGCGGTTCGCCCCCGCGTACGAGGCCGAGCTCGCGGCGTTCGTCCGGCTGGTCCGCGGCGAGGGCCCCAATCCCTGCGACGGCCGGGAGGCACTGGCCGCGCTGCGGGTGGCGGAGGCGTGCGAGCTGTCGCGGCGGGAGCGGCGCCGGGTGGCCATGGCGGAGCTGCCGGACCTGTGAGGGCCGGACCTGTGCGGACACGGTTCGCGGCTACCAGCGCACCGGCAGCCGGGTCACGCCCCGCATGAGGCTCCCGCCGATCCAGGCCGGCGGTCCCGCGTCGGGGTCCTCGGCCAGGCCGGGGAAGCGCTCCAGCAGGCCGCGGATCGCGATCCGGCCCTCCATCCGGGCCAGCGGGGCGCCCAGGCAGAAGTGCAGGCCGTGACCGAAGGCGAGGTGGCCCTGCGGGGCGCGCCGGATGTCGAAGGTGTCGGGGTCGGCGTAGCGACCGGGGTCGCGGTCGGCGGCGGCCAACGAGACGAGGACGGTGGCCCCGGCCGGGACGGTCGTGCCGCCGAGCTCCACGTCCCTGCGGGCGTACCGGTAGGTGGCGTTCTGGACGGGGCCGTCGTAGCGCAGCATCTCCTCGACCGCCCCGTCGAGGAGGCCGTCGTAGTCGGCGCGCAGCTCGGCGAGCTGGTCGGGGTGCGCGAGCAGGGCGCGCACGCCGTTGGCGACGAGGTGGACGGTGGTCTCGTGGCCGGCGACCAGCAGCAGGAAGGCCATGCCGATCAGCTCGTCCGGGGAGAGCGAGTCGCCGTCCTCGTCCCGGGTGCGGAGCAGGGCGCTGAGCAGGTCCTCGCCGGGGTCCTCGGCCTTGCTCGCGACGAGCTCGCCGAGGTACAGGCTCAGCTTCTGGTGGGCGCTGGTGTCCGGGGTGTCGCCGGAGGGGGCGACGACCTCCTTGGACCAGTGGGAGAAACGGGCCCGGTCCAGGTCGGGGACGCCGAGCAGCTCGCAGATCACCGTCATGGGCAGCGGGAAGGCGACGGCCTCGACGAGGTCGGCGGTGCGCCGCGGGCGGGCGGCCATCGCGTCGATCAGTTCGTCGGTGACCTGCTGGACGCGGGGGCGCAGCGCCTCGACGCGGCGGGCGGTGAACTCGCGGGCCACCAGGCGGCGCAGCCGGGTGTGCCGGGGCGGGTCGGACTCCAGCATGTTGAGGTTGGCCGCGGTGCGGGCCAGTTCCGGCAGGCTGCTGCTCCAGTCCTTCGACAGGTCCGGGTGGTTCAGGGCCTGCCGGGCCTCCTCGTGGCCGACGACGATCCAGCCGGGCTCGTACTCGGGCGCCGAGACCCCCACGGGGTGGACGGGGCCGGCGGCCCGCAGCCCGGCGTAGAAGGAGTACGGGTCGGCGTGGAAGTCCGGGGCGTTCCCGCTGATGTCCGGTTGAGGCATGTCGCCACCCTAAGGCGGCGGTTGATCCCCTGACCCGGCGCTTTCCGGTCACTCCGCGGCCCGGTGCCGCGGCGGTTCAGGCGGCTGCGGGCCCCGCGGCGCGGCGGCCCCAGGCGGTGCCCGCCAGGACTAGGGCGGCGCCTGCGAGGCCGGTCGGGCCGAGGTGCTCGCCGCCGATCGCGATGCCGGCGGCGGCCGCCCACAGCGGCTCGGTGCCCAGGAGCAGGCTGACGCGGGAGGGCGAGGTGCGGCGTACGGCCCACATCTGCACGAAGAACGCGAAGAGGGTGCAGCACAGGGAGAGGAAGGCGAGCCCGGCCCATTCGGCGGGGCCGAAGGCGGCGGCCGCCGCCCAGGGGGTCGCGCCGGTGCCGGGCACGGCGGCCAGGGCCGCGAAGACGAGGACGGCGGCGCCGAGCTGAACGGTGGTCAGGGACAGCGAGTCGGCGTCCTTCACGGCGGTCATGCGGGCCGTGAGCAGCACGTTCACGGTACGGGCGAGGGCCGCCCCGAGGATCAGCACGTCGCCGGTGCCGGGCGCGGTGAACCCGGCGCCCTGCGTCAGCAGCACGACCCCGGCGACGGAGAGGCCCGCGGCGGCGAGGAACGCCCCCGACGGGGCCCGGCGCTGCAGGGCGGCCTCGGCGAGCGGGGTGAAGATCATGGTGAGGCTGATGATCAGGCCCGCGTTGGTGGCCGAGGTGTGGACGACGCCGTACGTCTCCAGGACGAAGATCCCGCCCAGGACCAGGCCCAGCCCGCCCGCCGCGCGCAACTGGCGGAGGGTGAGGGCGCGCAGCCGCCGCCAGCCGGCGACGACGAGCACGGGCAGGACGAGGGCGAAGCGCAGCACGAGCACCGCGATCACGGTGTCGGCGGCGGTGATCTCCTTGGCGGCGAGATAGCTGCCACCCCACACGACGGCGACGGCCAGTACGGGCAGGTCCGCGAGGCGGGCGAAGCGGGCGGCACGGCCGGCCGGGGCGGCAGCGTCGGCCGGGCGGTCGAGGAGGGGGGACGAGGTCACCGGGGGACGTCTCCAACGGCTGGCGGTGGGTGGAGACTTCGGCGGCTCGCACGGGGGCGGCCCCACCGTACCGGAGCGCGATCATCCCGGTCGATGGCATTCCGGGGGCGGGCTTCCCGCCCCGGCCGCTCCTTCCTTGCCCCCGTCACGCGGTCACGCCATCACGCGTCACGCGAAGCTGCCGAAAGTGGCCCGGCCCTTCGGCCGGTACGTGTGGATGGCGATGCCGTTCGGGGTCGTGCGCGAGAAGGCCAGCTCGCAGGCCGTCGGCAGTCCGCCGGTCGGGAACAGCCGCTGTCCGCCGCCCAGGTAGACGGGGAACACCATCAGGTGCATCTCGTCCACCAGGTCCCGCGCCAGCAGCCACTGTGCGAGCAGCCCGCTGCCGTGCACCTGGAGCTCCCGGCCCTCCCCCAGGGCGTCCTTGATGCGCACGATGTCGCTCTGCATCTCCTCCCCGTCGATGACGGTGGTGCCGGCCCACTCCGGGTCCTTGAGGGTGGTCGAGGCCACGTACTTCGGCAGGCTGTTCAGCCGGCTCGCGATCTTGTCCTCCGGGTCGGTCTTCTGCGGCCAGTACGCGGCGAAGATCTCGTACGTCCGGCGCCCGAGCAGGAACGCCCCGGCCCGGTCGAAGTTCTCGTCGACGAACTCGCCCGTGGCGTCGTCGAAGAAGGGCACCACCCAGCCGCCGCACGCGAAGCCGCCCCTGCGGTCCTCGTCCGGCCCGCCGGGGGCCTGCATCACACCGTCGAGGGTGAGGAAGGTGGTGAGGGTCAGCTTGCCCATGGCTCTGCGCTCCTGGATCGCGGTCGGTTGCGGCTGCCGCCCGAGGGCCGCCGTTGCACGGTTCAGACTCCCGCTCCGCCCCGGACTCATCGCCGCGGCGCGCACGGACTCCCCGCGGATTCCCGCCGCCGCCCGCCACTTAAGCTCTCTCGTTGATCAACTCATCTGTTGATCGGTGGACTGCAGGGGGAGAAGACCCGATGAAGAGCGCGGCCGAGGTGTTCCAGCCGCTCGCGGCGGACGATCCGCAGGCGGTGGCCGGATACCGGCTCGCGGCCCGGCTGGGCGCGGGCGGCATGGGGCGGGTCTACCTGTCGCACACCCAGGGCGGCCGCCCGGTGGCGATCAAAGTGGTCCGGCCGGAGCTGGCCGGGGACCCGGCCTTCCGCCGGCGCTTCTACCGGGAGGTGGAGGCGGCCCGCCGGGTGCGCGGCGCGTACACGGCCGAACTGATCGACGCCGACGCGGAGGGCACGCCGCCCTGGCTGGCCACGCTGTACGTGCCCGGGCCGTCGCTGTCCGATGCCGTGGCCCGGGGCGGACCACTGCCGGTACCGGCCGTGCTCTGGCTGGTGGCGGGCGTGGCCGAGGCGCTGCAGGTCATCCACGAAGCGGGGATCGTGCACCGCGACATGAAGCCGTCGAACGTGCTGCTGGCCGCCGACGGGCCGCGTGTGATCGACTTCGGTATCTCGCTCGCCTCGGGCATCACCCGGCACACGACCACCGGCGCGGCCGTCGGCACGCCGACCTTCATGGCCCCCGAGCAGGCGTCCGGGGAGGAGGTCACGGCGGCCACCGACGTGTTCGCGCTGGGGCAGATGGCGGCCTTCGCGGCCCTGGGACGACCGCTGTACGGGGGCGGCCCCTCGGTCAGCGTGCTGTACCGGATCGTGCACGAGGAGCCCGACCTGGAGGAGGTGCCCGAGGCGCTGCGCCCGCTGATCAGTCGGTGCCTGGCCGCGGATCCGGCGGACCGGGCCACCCCGGCGGAGATCGTGGAGCAGTGCCGGAAGCTGCTGGGCCCCGACGCCGACGAGGGCGCCGGCCCGGCCGTCTGGCGGGAAGTCACGGGCCCGGATGTGGAGGTCCCGGCTCCGGTGGCGGACCCCACCCCGGTCCGTACGCTGTCGTCCCCGCACTCGCCCTGGGCGCCGCCGCAGGTGACGGCGCCGCCGGCCGGGCCGGAGGAGGAGAAGGCCCGCCGCCGGCGCCGGGCCCTGATCGCGGCCGTGGCCGTGGTCAGCGCGGTGGCGCTGGGGGCGGGGGCTTGGACGATCTCGAACGCCCTGGACGCGTCCCGCGGCCGGTCTTCGGCCGGGGCTGCATCGAACGGCACGGAGCCGGGCGGCTCGGGGGCGGCAGCCGGCACCGCCACGGACGGCGGGAGGTCGGGGTCGTCGCAGACCCGGGCGAACACGTCCGGGCCGCCGAAGCCGGCCGTGTACACGCAGCAGTGGCTGGATGACAAGACGTCGGTGAACATCAAGGAGCCGACGCGGCAGGAGAACGACAAGGGCGACATCCGCTTCACCTGCGACGGGGGCACGTACGAAGGTGCCTGCTCCCTGGTGAGCGACACCAGCGTGATGAACCTCGCCTTCGCCAAGCCCGGTGCCACCTTCGAGGACTGCCGCGCTCTCCTGGGCCGTGCCGACTTCGGCGACGCCAAGCAGCGCCGGCTGCCGCTGGCAGCGGTGGCGGCCGGCAGCGAGATCTGCGTGAAGCACCCCTCGGGGGACATCGCGCTGCTCGTGGTCCAGAGGAAGGTGACCGCGGCGGTGCCGCAGGTACCCGGTTTCCTCACCGCGGACATGACGGTCTGGCGGGCCTCCTGACGGCTCCCCGGCCGCGCGGAACGCGAGGTCGGATTCCCGCCAGCAGCGGCCTCGCCGCCCCGGTTCCATAGGACTCGTTGAACATGCAACCAACAACGAGGAGGGGCCATGAACGGCAGGACCGCTGTGGTCACGGGCGGCAGCCGGGGCATCGGCGCGGCGATCGCGCTGCGGCTGGCCGAGGAGGGCGCGGACGTCGCGATCACCTACGCCGGGAACGAGCAGGGGGCGGCCGAGGTGGTGCGGCGGACCGAGGCGCTGGGGCGCCGGGGGTACGCCGTACGCGCCGACGCCGGGGACGCGGGCGAGGCGGCGGGCGCCGTCGAATGGGCCGCCGACCGGCTCGGCCGGCTCGACGTCCTGGTCAACAACGCGGGCATCGGGGTGCTCGGCCCGCTGGGCGAGCTGACCCCGGCCGATGTGGACCGGGTGCTCGCGGTCAACGTGCGCGGCGCCTTCCTGGCGGCGCAGGCCGCGGCCGACCGGATGGGCGAGGGCGGCCGGATCATCACCATCGGCAGTTGTATGGCCCGGCGGGTACCGGGTCCGGGCGGCACCCTGTACACGATGAGCAAGGCGGCGCTGTCCGGCCTGAACCGGGCGCTGGCCCGCGAGCTGGGCGGGCGCGGCATCACGGCGAACCTCGTCGAACCGGGGCCGGTGGACACCGACATGAACCCGGCCGAGGGCCCGATGGCGAAGGCGCAGAGCGACATGACGGCACTGGGGCGGTTCGGCCGGCCCGAGGAGGTGGCGGCGATGGTCGCGTTCCTGGCGGGCGGTCAGGCCGCGTACGTGACGGGCGCCGAGTTCTCGGTGGACGGCGGCCACGCGGCGTGAGCGTTCCTCCCGGCCGGACGCGGAGGCGGCCGGGACGCCGACGGGGCGCACCGGGGCGGAATGATCTGGTGCGCCCCGCGGGCTGTCCG
>NZ_JBHWJJ010000023.1:0-82104 GCF_042732005.1 Streptomyces sp. NPDC059851
TATGTGTCGTGCGTCCCCCGCCCCCCTGGTCGGGGGGATCGGCAGGACGGCGGCGCACGGGGGCGCCGGTGCGCGCAAGGCGTTCACCGCCACGACACGGCGGTGTGTCGGGCCGTAGCGGGGCGGTGAGCCGTCGAAAAGTGGACAGGGTGTCGGCATACCGCAACGCTGTCCGGTGCCTGTAAGGCGGCTTCGACGATCGGCGCGGCGGGGGTGAGGCGCCAAGCCGCTCGATGCAGAGATGCTCGGCGGCTTCGCCGCGCTGCTCGGCCTACCGGTCGCCGTGCTGGCCGAGCTGACCGGCGTCCGCCCGGCGGCGGGTAGCCGCGAACTCACGCCCGAGGTGGTCAACACAGCGCGCTGATTTGAGGAGCCGGTACTTGATCTGGGGCCAGGAAGGTCCGCTCACCGGGTACGCGGAGGTGCTGGGCAGGGCGTGACTCGCGGTCCCATCCGGCAACGGCTGAGAGGAGGTGTCTTCCTGGCGAAGACGCCTCCTTCTCTTTTCTGGCGGCGAGTTCTCCAGATGGGGGCGGAATATCGCCCTTCGGGCGTTTCGTTGACCGTTGGGTCGCCTGCATCCAGTCCCGCGCACGGAGTTGTGCCAGAGCCCGTACCACCACGGCCAGCAGCTAGGAGGACGAGGTGACCACTCCCTGCACAGCACGCACACAGTGATCCGCACCTACGGACCGGGCCAGGTCCCCCCGGCCCTGCTCGACGTCGCCGCCGATATCCGGGCCGATGCCCAGCCCGAACTGGTCACCCCCCCAGGCTAAGACTGCCGGGCTGTCGGTCCCCGCGGTCCGCCGCCAGATCGCCGGCCATCTCCGGCACGAGGGCCTCGATTTGATCATCGCTTAGACGTCATCCATTTGGCGAGTCTGTGCGACGATTCGTCGGCCAGTAGGTAGCCGTGAGTGGGGGCGAAGGTCGATGGAGTACGTCAATCTCGATGCGCAGGTCGGCGACCTGTCAGGGGCCTTGGACCCGTCTCACTACCTGAGCTACCTGCTCTCGATCTCCGGTGACCTGCCGCCGGGCGCCCGGGCCTTCGCCACTGACGCGGATCACTACGACTTCCGCAGCAGACGATGTGTGAAGGACCTGACGCTTCATGCCGTCCGGAGCGTCGGCGGTGAGGAGATGGCGGTCGAGTTCCAGCACAACTGCTGGAAGCACGACCAGGACCTGCTGATCCGCTACGCAGGAGTATCCAGCTTCGTCATCGATCCCGCCGACGAGGACCGCGGAACGGACCTCGGGACTGTGATTCTCGACGAGATCCTGCCCCACAGGGACGGCTGCAGCCACGAGATCGCCTGCTGGGGCGGCACCCTCACCATTATCTGCCGGGACCTCCAGGCGACCTGGACCGAGGCCGACTGCTCAAGCAAGTCGTACGCGACAGCTCGTGCGGATTGTCGAGCGGCTGGTGCCGGATGAGCTGTGGGAACTCGGCGCCGGCATGGTGACCGGGAAGTGCTGCGGCGATCGAGTTCGTGGCCACATCGGGCTGCACGTGGCAGCAACTGCCGACAGCGTCCTTCGGGCTGTCAGGGGCGACGGCCCACCGGCGGTTCAGCGAATGGTCGAAGGCCCGGGTGTGGGCCAAGCTTCACCGCGTGGCGCTCGACGAGCTCGGTGCCCGCGGCGAGCTGGACTGGTCCCGCTGCGCGATCGACTCGGTGAACATGCGGGCCCTGAAAAGGGGACCTGACAGGTCCGAATCCTGTCGACCGGGGCAAGTGCGGATCGAAGATCCACTTAATCACGGAGCGGACCGGTTTGCCTCTCTCCGTGGGAATCTCGGGCGCGAACCTGCACGACAGCAAGGCCCTCGAACCCCTCGTCCGCGGGATACCGCCCATCCGCTCCCGCCGCGGGCGCCGACGGCGCAAGCCCGCCAAGCTCCACGCCGACAAGGGCTACGACTACGCCCAAAGTTTGAGAAGACGCCGCGTCGGGCTCGAGCTGCGAAGTCCGGGGCCGCGGAAGTCCGGCTCATGCGCCTGTTTGCTGCTTCGAGGACAGGGCGTTGAGGAGTGCGGCGCCGCGTTCGGCATCATCGACGCTCACAGCGAACTCGGGGCCCTTACGGGGGTGAATGACCAGACACTCGCCAGCCCGGAGCATGACGGTGGTTCCAAGCCCGCTGAGCCGGTAGCCCCAACCGCCTACATGCGCCGGCCCACGGTTCTCCACGCGCGCCGAGACGATGTCACCGGCCGCCCAACGGCGCGCCGGCCAGCCCAGGGGGCCGAAAGCCACCTCCAACCCAGCCTCCGTCACCCGCGCTTGCACCGAGGCGAAGGCGAACATCGCGAGCGAGGCGATTGCGAACGGAGCGATCAGCGCCCACTGCACACCGAGCAGGCCACCCGCGGCCGCCACCGTGCCGGCCGCGGCCACCAAGCCCGTCATCGCGCCGATGAGGTGGAACCAGAGATTCGAGGTGCGGGAGAGCCAGACGCGACGCTCGCCCGCCGGGATCTCCATGACGTCACCCGCGGCGAGCCGGATCGGCGCAGTGGGGAGCGCGCGTCGGCCAGCCAGCCAGCCGAGTGCGCCAGCTGCCACCGCAACGACAGCCGTGATCGCCACTCCCCCGCCAACCGAAGCGGCGTCCTTCCAGTCGGTCCGGTCCAGATTTGCCCGCACGATCGACGCCTGGGCGCCTGCGAGGAAAACCCCGCCGAACAGCAGCGAAGCGCCCGCCCACGCCCCCGAGGGGGATCCCCCACGTCGGCCGGCGAAAGCGATGGACAGCACCAGAACAGCCCAGGCCAGTGCAGGGAACAGCGCCACTGCCCACAGGGGCATCGAGCTGTCTGGAGACCCGCCGTCCCAGTGAGTGGCGAGCCGATCCGGCAAGCGCCCGCTTGCGGCGGGGGGAAGAGCAGCCAGGACGGCCAGCACGCCAACGCCCCATGTAGCTGCGCCCCACCGGGCGCCGTTGGTCTTCGTACGGTCAGTCACGAAAGCCCCCTGATCATCTCGATGAGATCGTTCTTGCTGTATCCCAGGTGTGCCGCGTCGGCCACCAACTGCCGCGCCCGCTCGAGCAGCTGCGACCGCTGGTCGGCGGCCTCGGCAACGGTGACGCCGCGGCCGCGCCGGAACTCCAGCACTCCCTCGTCCCGTAGAGCGCGCAGGCCACGCAAAACAGTGTTTGCGTTCACCCCCAGCGCCCGGGACAGGTCCCGCGCGGGAGGTAGCCGGTCGCCTGGCGCGCATTCACCCTCGGCGATGGCGCGCCGGATCGCTCCTGCCACCTGTTCGTGAAGAGGGCGGCTGTCCGTGGTGTCCAGTCTCAACAGCATGATGCTAATGACAATAGCACTATCGGCGTCATGGTGGGGCTTACGGGTTGCCCCGCGATTGGTGTCGGGCCGTGCCGGCCTGGGTGTTCGGCTGGTGGATGATTCAGCAGGCCGTCGTGCGGACGAGCACGAGTTCGGTGCTCGGCTTGTGCCGGGTGGCCCGCTTACTGACTTCGGCTCGTCGGGGTGATTCTTCGTGAAGTCCGTGCTGGGCCCGGCGCTGTGGCTGTATCCGTGGTGTGTGAGGTACGCGGATGGGGGCGGGTGACCGCCGCGGGGCGTCAGCGCCGTGAATCGGTACGAATGCAGGCGGCCGAGCTGTTAGAGCAGGAGGTCAAGCCGCCGGAGGTCGCTCAGCGTCTGCGGGTGAGCCGCAAGTCGGCGTATCGGTGGCACCAGTTGGGGCCGGATGGCGGGATGGCGGGGCTGCGGCTTTGGCCTCGCGTGGACCGAGTGGATCGCGGTGTCGGCTGTCGCCGTACTGCCTGGAGAAGCTGGCGGGGTTTTGGGAGGAGGGGTCGGCCGCGCACGGCCGGGTGGAGGACCAGGTGTGGACCGCCGCCCTGGTGGCCACGCTGATCGGCCGGAAGTTCCACGTCTCCCACAGCGTCTCGGGTGCCACCCGCTTGATGCACCGGCTCGGGTTCAGCCCACAGGTGCCCGCGCGGCGGGTCGCCGAGCGTGACGAGCAGGCCGTGAGCGTGTGGAAGGAGGCGACCTGGGCGGAGGTAAAAGGGCCAGGGCGGCCTGCGGGGGCTACGTGTGTTTCGAGGACGAAGCGGGCTTCACCCGACGGCCGCCCCGGGGACGGACCTGGGGCCGTCGCGGTATCACGCCGGTCGTGACGGTGAGCGGGCGCCGCTCGGGACGGTTGTCGGTGGCCGGGCTGATCGCCATGCGGCCAGGTTCCCGGACCCGGCTGCGCCATCGTCTGCGGACCCACCCCGTGGGCAAGGGCAAGCGCCGCAGCATGAGCGAGCGGGACTTCATCGCACTGGTCGACGGCGTCCATCAACTGGTCAGGGCGCCGATCGTGCTGATCTGGGATCGGCTGAACACCCACGTTTCCCGCAGGATGCGGGACCTCGTCGCCGAGAGGTCGTGGCTGACCGTGTTCCTGCTGCCCGCCTACTCGCCTGACCTGAACCCGGTCGAAGGCATCTGGGCACACGTCAAACGCAGCCTTGGCCAACCTCGCCGTCATGGCCCTCGAGCGACTCGAAACCCTCGTCCGCAACCGACTCAAACGCCTTCAGTACCGCCCGACACCCTCGACGGCTTCATAGCCGGCACCGGCCTGACCCTCAACGACCCAGCGTCACCCTGACGAGCCGAAGTCAGTATGCACCCCGAGATCACCATCGTCTGGGCCGATTCCGCCTACGCCGGACAGCTCGTCGACTGGGCTAGGAAGTACCTCCGCCTCACCATCAAGACCGTCAGCCGGATAGGACGCCACCGGATTCGTCGTCCTGCCCCGCAGGTGGGTCGTCGAACGCACATTGGCCTGGCTGATGCACGCCCGCCCCCATGCAAGAGACTACGAACGACTCGTTCAACACAGCGAAGCCCTCATCACCTGGGCCGCCATCACCCTCATGACCCGCCGCATCACCTCCGAGCACCGGGCGAACGCGCCTTCGCACTGCTGCAAGCCTGGCGCGTCCTCCGCCGGGCCCGTTACTCCACCAACCGCATCAGCCGCATCGTTGCTGCGATCCACACCCTCCTCACCTGCGAAAACACAGGATGAAAGAGGTTCACTGTCCTTGCGGCCCTTGAGGAGACAGGACTTGAACGTGTGCACCGCGGCTGTTAAGCCAGACTTCGAGATCGACTCCGGCGAGCTCCCGCAATTCGTCTCCTTCAACAACCGAAGCTGGACCGAACACCGTCCCTGCCAGTCCCAGCACTACTGTCTGTTCATCCATGACGACCTGGAATGAAGTTTGCTGAACGCTTGCATTCGATAGGTCCGCGCCCTGAAGTTTCACATTGAGCAGTCCGGCCCCATCAAGTTTCGCGTGTCGGAAGGATGCTTCTCGAGCATCAACTGACCACATTTCCGAACTTCCGAGGTCAGCTCGGTCCAAATTTGCACGAATCAGCGAAGATTCATCCAGCACAGTCTTCACGAGCGTGGCTCCGGAAAGATCTGCCTCACTGAGTTCGGCCCCCTCCATGTGAGAACGATACAGATCAGCGCCAGACAAATTTACACCGCGAAGGACGGACTCCGTGAATAGTCCGTTGGCGAGGTCGGCGCCCGAGATGTCGGCTCCACTCAGATCGAGCCCAGCCACGTCCAACAAAGACTCACTGTCTGCTGCCCACTCATTCAAGACGGCAGTTGCGTGAGCATCGGCTGGGAGCGCCTTCACGATTCGTCCACCGTTACGGATACCAGACAATGCGATCACTCCAACCGTTCTGCTTCACTATGGCTTCGAGGTCATCAATAGCGGCCTGATTAGCGTTTCGCATGTCGAGAATAACGATGCGACGCCTAACTTCGATTTGATCCTTCAGCTTCCGGACCCATCCTTGATTGTCTGCCGGATTGTATGCACCCTTGAACGGCATCGACTTGTCGCGAACATTGTTAAGGGGTGGCCAGTCGGAGTGCACACCCTTGATGTCATAGAATTCACCTGAGCCAGGCGAATAGAGATCGCCCTGGTTCGCCCCCGGCGGTCGCTGAATGTCGGCCGGAAGTTTGCCCTGCTCACGCATGTCGAGGGCAAGGCGAGCCTCGTCCATCTCGGATGGCTTCACCTTTCCCTTGTGGTCGGGATCCTGCTTCAACTCGTCGAAGTCGTCTGTATGCCTCTGCTCGATGTCTTCCAGGTGCCGGGCGTGCGCAGCCTGCTCTTCCGGAGTCAGCGCGGGAGTAGGTCCATTCGGCGACTCGGAGGCTCCATCCGGGCGGTTGGCCGGAGGATGGCTGTCACTCCCGACACCGTCTGATCCTGCACCCGCACCAGAGTGGTTTCCGCCGTTGCCGAACCGGCCCGTGCCGTCGCCAGGATGAGCGGGCGAGGCATCAGCATCCCCACTGTAGCCGCCAGAGGTGGTCTCAGAGCTGCTGCCGCCGGGGCCCTCCGTGCGGCCGCTGCCGGCCGGGGCGTCGTGGCTCGCGGAGGGATCCTTGCCAAAGTCGTGGGCGTTGCCGCCCGGGGTGGTGTCCGCGTGGCCGGTGGGGGCGTGGTCGGCGGCGTGGACCGGGTCGGATATGTCGCTGCCGAGGCGGATGGCGTTGTCGGCCCGGCCGCCCACGCCGGTCAGGACGCGGTCGGGGGTCTTGACCGTGGCCTGGGTGTCGGCCTTCGGGGCACCGGCCTTCGGGGTGCCGACGATGTCGGTGCTGGCCTGGTTGGCGTGTTGGGTGATGTTGCCCTTGGCGTCGTAGAGGTTGCCTTCGGGGTCCATGAACTGCGCGGCGCCGGCCTTGGGCAATTTGATGGTGCCTTCTGGGAACGTCGTGGTGCCCTCGGGAAGTTTGATGCTGCCGTCCGGGATCTTGACCGCGCCGTCCGGGACCGCCGCGCCCGAGGGGAGGCGGATCGTGCCGTCCGGCAGCATCTTCGCGCCGTCGGGGAGGGCGAGCGCGCCGTCGATGTTGATCTGCGGGGCCTCGACCTTGCCCATGCCGCGCAGGGTGTTCATCACATCGCCGATCTTGGAGATGCCCGCGCCCGCGCCCTTGAAGACGTACGTCATCGGGTCGATAACCTTGCCCGCCTTGCCGGCGAAGGACAGCGCCCTGGCGACCGCGCCGGCCTTGCCCGCGCCCGAGACCGCACCGCCACTGCCACCCGTACAGACGGTGGTGATCACGTTGAAGACGACGGCGCCCGCGGCTCGTGAAGGGTTCGAACTCCACTGGTCCCAGGCCAGCATCGCCTTGCCGGTCTCCTTCATGGCCGTGCGGGACTCCCGCAGCCACGAGGGCAGCTTGTCGGCCGGGGCTGCGAGGAACAGCGGGCCCACACCAGGTATCGAGGTGATCGCGGAAGCGGTGGACAGCTTGGCCAGGCCCGTCCACGAGGCCTTGAACGTTTCGAGTCCGTCGAGCCCGACGAGGCCACCCAAGCCCTTGAGGGTGCCGCCGACGCCATCGACGACGATGCCCTTGCCGAAGTCCCAGATGTGCTCCCACACCTGCCAGGCAGGAACGGACTCCTCCACCGCGTCGCCCCACGGCAGGGACTTCGCCTGCTTGAGGGCCTCGGCGTCGTAGCCGTACATGCCTTCGCCGTGGGAGCCGTCGTCCTTGATCGCGCATGCCCGCCGACAAGGGCGACGATTTTGGCGTGGGCAGCCCGCTCCACGTCGTGGAACTGGGACCAGACCTCGGCGATCGCGTTGCGGCGCTCGAGGTTCTCGTCGGTCAGATCGCCGTCCTCGTTCCACTTGTCGTCTCCCGCAACCTTCGCGCGAAACGATTCTGCTTCCTTCTTCAGCGTCTTCAGCCGGTTCACCAGCGGCTCGGCATCGCGGGCGTACGTGCCCAGCGCACCCGCGATGGTGCACATGTCCGAGCTCATCTTCAGACCGAAATCGGAGACGGGCTTGGTCGTCGCGAACAGCTGGTCCGCCTCTGGAGCCTGATAGAACGCCTGGAGGCCGCCGAAGCCCGTGTGGACATCGCCCGCCTTCGTCGAGACCGCCGCCCCGCCCGACGAGATCGCCTTGATCTCCTTGTCCAACTCCCCGAGGTCGCCCGTGAAGACGGGCACCTCCGCCGGATCGACCGGCGCGTTGTCGCTCACTTCGCGCCGCCCGGCTGCTCACGCAGGACCTGCAGGTTGACAGCCCTGGCCGCGTCCTGGGCCTGCTTGGCCTGGTCCAGGTCCCCTTCGAGGTACTCGTTCGTCGCCTTCGCCGCACCCAGAACGCAGGCCTCGATCCGCTCGGCCACCGACGTCATGTCCTTCTGCCGCTTCTCCAGGTACTCCCCCAAAGCGGCCCCCACCGGACCCGTCACCTTCCGACCCAGATACGGAGACGCCGACACACCCGGCGCCACCGGCCCCTGCGACCCAACCTCTGCCGCCGACCCGGGCACGGCCGTGCCCGCGAACTGAGCCGCACGCCCCATAGAAGCGATCAAAGCCTCCAAAGCCTTCTGCACCGGCGCTACCCCCGACAGTCCTCAGCTGCCCCTGCACACCCTGCGGCTTGATATCCCACGATGTCATCTGTGTTCCCTGCAACCCCTACTGTTCGCACCCGGCCCGCTCAGCCGATGTTGTCGACCGCTGCCTCCGCGCGCGTCTGCGTCTGGCGCGCCGTCGCGTCGTTCTTCTCCAGCGTCGAGCGCGGCAGCCGGATGATGTTCTTCAGTTCCTCGGAGGCGTTGTGCCAACGCTGCTCCTTGGCGTGTACTCCCCCAAGACGCCGTTCGCCTCGAAATCCGACATCGCGGCCTTCACCTGCGCGTCCCGCGCGGCGATCACCGACTCCAGCTGGTCGATCACCCCCTGGATGTTCCCCTGCGCCTCCGACGACGCACCAGGGTCGTACGAACGACGGTCCTGACCAGCACCCATGACAGTCACACTCCCCGTTGTAGTTGCGTTAGATCAGCGGCCGCGGAAGCGGGCCGCGTCGAAGTTCGCCGACGCCATCTACGTCTTCGCGTTCTGACCCTGCTCCTGGTCACCCGAGGAGAACGCCCTCTCCATCCCCGACTGACCACCGAGGATCGCCGCCAGCGACGCGTTCAGCTCCTTCGCGATGCCGACCGCCCGCCCGCACCTTGAACGAGTCGAACGCCACCTTGCCCTGACCGTTGAACTTCCCCTCCAACGGCTGCGCCGCCTGCACCAGCAGCCGGACCAGCGTCCCCAGATCCGTACTCGAAACCCTCGACCCCGACATCAGGGTCGTCAGGACAGTCGACCCCATGTCGAACTTCACCACTCGCACGCCCACATCCACGAATGATCGAAAGTGTGCACGTTTTGATCAACTTGCCTTGCTGTAGCCATACATGAGACAGCAAGCTGTGACAAAAACATGACAATCGAAAGACCTGCACTCATTGAGGTGCCCCACAGGCGCACACACCTCCGACTCCGCCCCGCGCCGGCCGAACAGACGGCCCATCGCGGCGGCCGAGTGCAGAGCTTGCTTCTCTGTATCCCCTTCGGCGCCGCGATCGGCCACATCGCGCTGCGCTCGACCCGGAGCGACATCAACGACGCTCTGGACGACGAGGCTGACGGCCGACATCCCGCCTGGGCTGGATCCGCGCTGCGACGACCCTGAAGGGCGCACACGGCGATCTTGGCGTGAGTAGCCCTTGATCTGCCCCTGACTGCCGGAGGCCACCCCGCCGCTGTGGACAGCACGGTGATGGCGGCTGGTGAGTTGGCGGACCAGGGCATCTCCACCATGAGGTTGATCCCGGGGAGTGGACACCGGGTCTCATGCGGCGAGTGACAGCGTACGTGATGTGATCAGCTGCTGTTCGAACTCGGCTGGTGTGAGGTAGCCGAGGGCGGAGTGCCGACGGCGCCGGTTGTAGTACGACAGCCAGCGGAACACCTCGAGCCGTGTCTGCGCCTTCGAGGTCCAGCGTCTTCCGTGAAGCAGTTCTCGTTTGAGGCCCTGGAAGAACGACTCAGCGAGGGCGTTGTCGTAGCTCGAGCCGACGCGGCCCATGCTGCGGAGGATGCCGTGCCGGCGGCAGACGTCGGCGAAGGCGGCCGCGCTGTACTGCGCGCCCCTGTCGGTGTGGAAAACGACGCCGTCCACCCGACCGCCGCGGGCGGCCACGGCCATCTCGATCGCGTCGGTGACCAGCGAGGTGCGCATGTGATCGGCGATCGACCAGCCCACCACCTTTCGCGAGCAGATGTCGATCACGGTGGCGAGGTAGAGCCAGCCCGCGCCGACGGCTATGTAGGTGATGTCGCCGCACCACCTGGTGTTCAGCGTGTCCGCGGTGAGATCGCGCATCACCAGGTCCGGCACGGGCGGCGCGGTCTTGTCCGGGATCGTCGTCCGCTTCGTCTTCCGCAGGTGCCGGCCGACGATGTGGTTGACCCGCATCAGCCGGGTCACACGCTTGCGGTTGATCCGCTGCCCCCTCGCCCGCAGCTCAGCGTGGACGCGCGGGGCACCATAGGCGCCATCGTGCTCGGCGTGGATGGTTCGGTTCCGCTCACAGTCCGCTTCTCCTCGGCCTGGCGCTCGGCGCGGGCCTGCCCGGTGGCCAGATGGCGGTAGAAGCCGGCGCGGGAGGCTCCGAGCACCCGACAGATCCGCTTGACGCCGAAGTCGGCGCGGTTGTCAGAGATGAATTCCAGCGGTGAGGGCTCACTTCACCTCCCGTGCGAAATAGGCGGCTGCCTGGCGCAGGATCTCCCGCTCGAGGTGCCACTCTTTCTCGGCCTTCAGCAGCCGGGCGTTCTCCGCCCGAAGCCGGGCCAGCTCATCCGCCTCGCCGCCCGTGTCACAGCGTCCGGGCACGGCCTGGGACTCGTCCTTGCGCACCCACATCCGCAGCGACTCTGCGGTGATGCCGAGATCCGCGGCCACGACCGCGTAGGTCCTCTTCCCGGCAGCGGCACGGTAGAGAGCGATTGCGTCCTTCCTGAACTCCTCCGGATACGGAGACCTGCGTCCCACCTGGACATCCCTCCCTGGACCATCAAGATCCATTGTCAGGGTGTCCACTCCAAAGGATCAGCCTCACGTCATCCCGTACCCCGGCACTGTGGACACCGCCGACACCCTGGAGGCGATGCGCGACGAGCGCCCGGTGCCGGCCCACGCGGTGCACTCCGGACCCGCCGCGCACTGGTAGCCGCGCCACCACGTAGTGGATGCACACCGGGTGCGGTGGCGGCATCCACTCAGTGGGGGCTCCACCCTGACTCTCCAGCAGCTACAGCGTGCCACGCGCGCAACGGCTATTTACGGACACTTCTGACCGTAATCCTGGCTGAGGCGCATGGGCTGCCGCATATGATCAAACAAGGGGAACAGGGGAGGATGAGCATGTCAGGAGACGCCGATCACACAGCAACAAAGCTGAACGGCGTAGATGGTGCACCGGCCAGCCCCCCGGCTCCGGGCGGCGGAAGCATATTCGGTTCGACGCCGGCGGAGAAGAATACTGCCGCGAACACCATCGAGACCGAGCTAGAGCCCAACACCAAGAAGGCCACGGACAGCGCGAAAGAGAACACGAGCGCGGCAGCACAGAGCCTCGATGGCTGGGCTACGGCTTCCGGCCTGAAAAAGGTGGCGGAGACCTGGGACCAGCAGGCGAAGGCGTTAATGGGGCGCTTAAGCGCCGAAAAGGCATCCCTGCGCAGTACCTCGGGCCTGTTCGTACGAAACGACGTACGCACGGGCGACGAGCTCCGCGCGCTGGGCCCAAAATCCAAGCTCGAAGGACTGTAAGGGGATCCGGCGCATGTTGACATACCAGGAAATCATGACGACCGACCTAAGCGTCCTTAAAGCAGCTGCCGAAAAGTGGCAATCCATGGCCGCTGACCTGTCGAAGGTGGAGGAGCGTTACGGGGATACGGTCCAAAAAATCACCTTGGGCCAGAACTGGCTCGGGTTGAGCGTTGAAACGGCACAGACAAAATTTGCAACGACTCGGCGCGAGTACAAGTCGGCGCAGACCGAGGCTAAGGCGATAGCCAAGATTCTGACAGACGCGCACACCGGCTTCGCGGACCTGAAGAAGAAGGTCGAATCGGCGCGGGACGACGCAGTCGCCGCAGGCATGGCGGTCTCCGCAGCCGGACGCGCGACCTTCGACTTCACTCGAGTAGAGGACCCTGCACAGGCTCGGACCCTGCGACGCGACCCCGACCTGAAGAACGTGGAGGAATCCTGGACCGCACACATCGCTGCGGCGGTGAGGGCCATGGACGAGTTCGACAAGGCCGTCAAACAGGCACTCGAAGCCGTGGTCGTGGACGGGAACATCCTCGACGGCACCACCGGCGGTTTCAACGCCTCGGCCAGTCCCGGCATCCCGCCTACAGGATCGGCGCGGAGTGAGCAGAAGTTCACTGACGCCGAGAAGTGGATCTTCGAGGAGATGAAGCGGAACGCGAAGTCGGACACGGTCGAACAGATACGATCCCTGCTGGACAAACCCGAGTGGTACGAATTCGGGCGCAACTACGGTTCCGATATCAACACGGCGCTGACTATGTGGGGCGTCAAGGTCGCGCCGGGGCAAGACTGGGATCACAAGCCGCAACTACAGGAGCGATACAACCTCCAAACGCTTGACGACTACTACTTCAAACAGCCCGGAGCGAACCGCGAAGTCTTCTACGACATCTACTCCAACGTCCACTACGGCTACGTCGGCCGAGCAGCCGGATTCGATGCGGACACTCTGATCAAAGGCGCCTCCCTTGGCGAAACGCTGATCACCGGGGACGACGACCAAGGCGATCAGATCACGATGCGCGTCGGCATCGACCTCTACAACAAATACGGCGACAACCTGACCGAGGAACAGCTCCGGCAAGGAATCAACGACGCGATGGACCAGATGGAGCAAGCACAGCGCAACGGCGAGAACGTTCCGCAGGTCAGGACACGGAAGTGACCCGGGGGCAATGGGGCTGTGTGGTCGCACCGCTGGCCGGTCTGGCCACCGGTGTGCTCGGGTCGATGCTGCTGGCAGCCGCCTGGAGGGCGTGCGATGTAGGGGTAAACGGCGCGGCCAACGGGCTCGCCCTGATCTTCTACGGAGCTCTGCTCGCGATCACGGCAGCGGTGTGGTGGGGGGTGCTCATCGGGTACGTAGGACGCTGGAACATCACGGTCGCCCTCCTGGGTGGCACGGCCGGCGCCGCAGTCATGGTTTGGATCTTCGTGGCTCTGCTTCAGGTCCCTAACGGCTACCGCTGCTGACGAGAGGCCCCGGCTGGAACCGGTCGCACCAGTGCCGGGGCCCTCATCAAACACCCCCTAGTACTCCAGTGTGACTTCGCGATCTACGCGCTGGAGGGGGCGGAGAGCCGCTGCCTGTAATGGCTGCGACGTGCCGAGGCTTGGTGGCTTCTGCGCCAGTTCGACCAGTGCAGGAGGGGCGTTCAGGGCTGTGATCGGCGGGCTGAACAGTGCGCCGATCAGGCGGCGGATCTCCGGGACGGTCAGGTCGACCGGGTCTCCGCTTCGGGCCGGGCGGCTCGGATCCGCACGCCTGGTCGGCCTCGCGTCGTCGACTGCCGCGGCAAGGAACGCGAGTGCGAGCATGGCCAGAGTGACGTGCCGGTGCCAGGCTGTCCAGTAGCGGACCTGGTAGTGGTCCAGGCCGACCTGACCCTTGGCCGCCTGGAAGCACTCTTCGATGCACCAGCGAGTACCGGCGACGCGCACGAGCTCCGACAGCGGCACGATCCGGGGCGACCAGCACAGGTAGAAGGCGAGCTCGCCGGTGGCGGGATTGCGGCGAATCAGCAGGTGGCGGTGCTCGTCAGTGCCGATGTGCACCCAGGCCCAGTCGTAGTAGCGGGGCCCCTTCGCCCCGGAGCCGGCGCTCTGCCGGTGCCAGGCCGAGGCGGGCAGGCGAAAGGCGGCCTCGTCCGCGCGGATCGCCGTGCGGCCCTGGTTGATCCGCACTCTGGTCGCGCAGGACACCGCCAGCACGTAGCCGACCCCGCGGGCCTCCAGCCCGGCCCGCAGGCCGGGGTCCTGACGGTAGGCCTCGTCGCCGGTCACCCACGACGTGCTCACTCCGGCATCCAACGCCTGCTCGATCATCTGCAGGGCGAGACGGGGCTTGGTCGTGAAGACGACGTCCTCGGGTACTCCGGCCCTGCGGCGCCGCTCGGAGTCCCGGCTCCATGTGTGTTCGGGCAGGTAGAGACGGCGGTCGATCAACGCCCGCCCTCTACTGGAGGCGTAGGCGAGGAAAACGCCCATTTGGCTGTTCTCGATCCGCCCGGCGGTTCCGGTGTACTGCCGCTGGACACCCGCCGAACCACGACCCTTCTTCAGGAAGCCCGTCTCATCCACGGTCAAAACACCGTCACCGGCACCGAGATGGTCCACGACGTAGCGGCGGACCTCGTCGCGCGCCGCACCCGCGTCCCAACAGGCGGACCGCAGCAGCCGCTGCATCGGACCGGGACGGCTAAGGCCGGCGTGCTCCGCCAGCTGCCAGCAGTTCTTGCGCTCGGTCCCGGACAGCAACCCGAGCAGATAGGCGCGGGCCGCGGCCCGAGGCTCCACTCGACCGAACAGGCCCTCAATCCGAGCCAAGGCCTGGTCGAGCAACGCCTGCCATCGAGCAGGGTCTACGCTACGGCCCGCGGCCACCGCACGATCTTCAAGAGTCCACACAAACCCTTGATCATCTCGCGGTGGCCGCACGCATCAGGCGTCGTAGTAATCGCCGTCGTCAACCTGGACCTTCGCCTCCAGAACCTCCGCCGCCTCGCGCATCGTCGCGATCACCGCATCGCTGGGTTCTTGGACACGATCCGCCCGGCGCTCCACCACATCGGGGCCACCGCGAGGCCCGGATCAGCAGCGACCACCGCTTCCCAATCCGCTGCGGTGATGTCCTGGCCCTCACCGTCAGTTGTATCCGCCTGGTTCGTCGCCTGCCGTCTTGGCCTGCTTGCGGTAGGCTCCCGGCGGTGACCCGAAGTGTCGTTTGAAGGCTTTGGCGAAGGCGAACTCCGACGTGTACCCCGTGTGCTGCGCGATTGTGCTCAGCGGGGTCGGCGATTGGTGCAGCAACCGCGCCGCGGTGGCCATCCGCCAGTTGGTCAGGTAGGTCAACGGCGGCTCGCCGACCACCGAGGCGAAGCGGCGGGCGAACGCCGCGCGGGACAGTCCGGCTCGGGTCCCCAGAGACTCCACGGTCCAGGGATGGCCGGGATCGTCGTGGATCGCCTTCAGGGCCGGGGCGACTGCCGGGTCGGTCAGGGCGGCCGCCCAACCCCGTGTCCGCTCCTTCGGTAGTTCGGCGTACCACGACCGGAGGATGTACAGCAGCAGCAGATCGATGAGCGCCGTGACGACCGCGTCCGAGCCCGGCTGCGGCGCGTGGAACTCGGCGCACAGCTGATCGACCGCCGAGCGCAGCACCGGGTGGCGGCCGGGAACCGCGGGGAGGTGGATGACCTCCGGTAGGTCACTGAACAGCGGATGCGGGCGATCAACGTCGATCGCGTACGCGCCGCACACCAGCACCGTGTGCGGCCCTGGTCCGTCCACGGTGACCTGGCCGATGGGCGAGGAACGGTCCACGCGCTCCGGTACGAAGTCCACCGGATCGCGGTCCGGCACGTCGCACAGGGTGTGTCCGCTGCCGCGCTGCAGGAACACGATGTCGCCGGGTCCGAGCGCGAGCGGTTGGCCGTGCGGTGGCAGCAGGTGGCAGTGCCCTTCCACGACCACGTGGAATCCGGCTCCTGAGATGGGTTGGAACTTCAGGGCCCACGGGGCGTGCGCGTCGGTGCGAGTCACCATCGGGCGTCCCGTGCGCAGCACTTCGAGGGTGTCGCTCAGGATGTCCATAGCGCCACTCTAGTGCCTGTATGGCGAGACGATATGACAGGGAATCGAGATCTTAAGTCATTCACCGTCTCGATGTGGAGGCGTACGTTCTTGCCATGGCGGTTGCCGAACCCCGGCACTGCATCGACGAAGGAATGGATCCCATGTCCCTGGCTGGCAAGAAGATCGTGATCATCGGTGGAACCTCCGGCATCGGCTTTGCGGTAGCCCAACAGGCCGCGGCGGCTGGCGCGGACGTCGTGGTCGCCTCTAGCAATCAGGACCGCGTGGACGCCGCGACGAAGCGGTTGGGCGAGCCGGCCGAAGGCCGCCGCCTGGACGTCGCCGACGGCAACGCCATCGCCGCGTTCTTCGAGCAGGTCGGGGAGTTCGACCACCTCGTCTACACCGCGGGCGAATCTCTGCTGATCAAGCCCTTGGTCGACACCACCCCGCAGGAGGCCAGGGCCGTCTTCGAGCGCCGGTTCTGGGGCGCGTTCCTCTCCGCAAAATACGCTGCACCGCGACTGCGCGACGGCGGCTCGATCACTTTCAGCTCCGGCGTCCTCGCGATCCGCCCACTGTCCGGAACCGCGCTCACAGCAGGTATCACCGGCGGGATCGAGGCCCTGTCCCGGGCACTCGCCGTCGAACTCGCCCCTGTGCGCGTCAACGTGATCCAGCCCGGTGTGATCAGCACCGAGCTGTGGGACGGCAGTGTCCCGGACCCGGAGGCTTTCCTCCAGGGCGCCGGGTCCGAGCTGCTCACGCGGCGTGTCGGCACTGCCGAGGAAGCCGCGGCGGCCTATCTCTTCGTCTTGTCCAACGCCTACGTCACCGGCACCACGCTCGCGATAGACGGCGGCGCGGCACTGGTGTGACATAGGCGCCACATAACAGCCAACGGAGGTCGACCTGACCGTCCCGGAGATCCGCCGCCTGATCGGCGCACTGTTCAGCCCGCCGATCACAGCCTGAACGCCCCTCCTGCACTGGTCGAACTGGCGCAGAAGCCACCAAGCCTCGGCACGTGGCAGCCACTACCGGCAGCGGCTCTCCGCCCCCTCCAGCGCGTAGATCGCGAAGTCACACTGAAGTACTAGCTTGATCTGTAACGTCTGGCCGTTGCTCAGCTGTCGGATAGGGGCGAGGCGGCCTCAAGGCTGCGTGGGACCATTTCGGCATGCGCCTGGTAGCTGACGGAGCCACGCCGACCTCGCGGTTGGTACTGGTGAAGGACCTCGAGACTGACGACGGATATGCCTTCGAGCTGGCGAGCCCGCTCTTCCTGGCTGCCGGTGATCGAGTCGTTTTCGAAGGCGGCAGGCTTGTCGTCGTGCGGGCCAGTGGAGAACGGCTGTCGCCGGTCGGCGACTGGTCCACTCGTTGCGGGCCCGGATCTCTACGCCGCCGGTAGAAGCCGCTCCTCGAACGGTGCGTCGTACTTGATCACTCGGTTTGGTATCCGCCGTACACGGAAGCGGCCTTCGTCTGCACATGTGCTCCGACCAAGGAACACACACGTCCAGCACGAAGGCCGTGAGGATGAGCCTGCAGCATCACGATGCCCGGCAAGAGCCGCTGACCGAACTGTCACGCTTCCGGGGCGAGTTCTACTCCTGTCTCACCGCCCGTTCGGACGCTCTGTTCGAGCTGGCTGACGCGGTTTTGTGCGGGGACGGGCCGGTGAGGTCGCTGGCCGAGCTGTCACTGGTGGGCGAGCACCGCCGTGGTCACGGAGGGCTCTACGCCGCCCTCGCCCAGGGCCGGGTCGACGCGGACAGGATGCGACGAGTCCTGGCCTCGGTGCCGCTGCCCCGCTCGGCGGACGGCCGACTGGTCCTGGCCGTCGACGTCACCTGCTGGCTGCGGCCGGACGCCCACACCTCACCGCAGAGGATCCTGTGTCACACCCACGGCCGGGGCAAGGACCAGCACATCCCCGTTCCCGGCTGGCCCTACTCGATCGTCTGCGCGCTGGAACCCGGCCGCAGCTCGTGGACCGCGCCGCTGGACGCGTTGCGTCTGGCGCCTGGGGACGACACCGCGACCGTCACCGCCCGGCAGCTGCGCGACCTGGTCGAGCGGCTGATCGCCGCAGGTCAGTGGCAGGAAGGCGATCCGGACGTCCTCGTCATCGCGGACGCCGGATACGACGCACCCCGGCTGGCCCACCTCCTGCGGGACCTGCCGGTCCAGGTCCTGGCCCGCATGCGCTCGGACCGTGTCCTGCGCAGGCCCGTGCCGCCCCGGCAGCCCCGCACCATGGGCCGGCCTCCCCGGCATGGCGGGGAGTTCGTCTTCGGGCAGCCCGACACCTGGGGCACCCCAGACACCGCCACCGTCACCGACACACGCCTCTACGACACCGCCACCGTACGGTCCTGGGACCGGCTCCACCCCAAGCTCACCCACCGCTCGTCCTGGGCCGCGGCCGACGCCACGCTCCCGATCACCGAGGGGACCGTGATCCGCCTGGACATCGGCCACCTGCCCAGCGGAGCCACCCCGAAGCCGGTCTGGCTGTGGTGGTCAGGCACCGACGCCACCGCAGCGGACACGAACCGTCTGTGGCAGGCATACCTGCGGCGTTTCGACATCGAGCACACCTTCCGCCTGTTCAAGCAGACTCTCGGCTGGACCTGTCCGAAGATCCGCACTCCCGAGGCGGCGGACCGCTGGACCTGGCTCATCCTCGCCGCCTACACCCAGCTGAGACTGGCCCGGCCGCTGGCAGCCGACCGGCATCGTCCTTGGGAGAGGCCCGTTTCGCCGGACAGGCTCACCCCCACACGTGTCCGCCGCGACTTTCGGCACATCCGTCCCAAGACCGCCTGCCCGGCCAGAGCGCCGAAACCCACCCACCCCGGACCCGGACGACCTCCCGGGCGAAAGAACACCCGGCTCACCCCACGCCACGACGTCCACACACCCCGCTAGACCGGCACCACGACGTCCCGGAACAAGAAGTCGACCAACCCACGCCCCGCCGCACAGGTTAAAGATCAAGCTAGGTGTTCATCGGACGCCGACGCCACCCCGGCCCGGCCGAACCGAGGGGGAACCCCATGCCCTTACCGCGCTACGTCCTGGCCGCGACCGACCTCACCGGCGACAACTTCTGCTGGCAGTTCACCCGCGACGGCCTCTTTCTCGACTGCCACGAGGACTTCGGGCAGGAGACCTTCGTGCGCGGCGGTGAAGCAGGGCGGGTGGCCCGGGACCCGGCCGCCGTCCGCCGCGGTGGAGTCGGGCTGGCCGCCGTACTCCCGCCGTCAGCACCGCGGCTACGCGAGGAGACCGCACTCCGGCCAGGGCTGAGGGGGAGCAGCTGCTGCCGCGCGGTGGCCGGGGCGTCGTGCGGTCGCTCCGCGTCGGTGCGGCCGGACAGGGGCTAGCGTGTCGTCGGTGGGCGCACCCCACCGCGCAAACCCACCGCCCAAGCCCGCCGATGTGTCCCGGTCGCAGGCTTGGCCCTGTGCATGACCTCCCGTCAGAACTCCCATCTAAGCAGTGATGGACACGACTGGCAGGGTGTACGCGTGTTGTCGGCGGAACGCTGACAGGTCACATCGGACCGCTGAGTTGGCCCTGGTCTCCTATCCCTGACCCAGGGTGCAAGGTAGCGGCGGCCACGGAAACTCGTCTTCGCTGCCCGGCCGTCGTCGGGAGGCTCGGCCTGGAGCGCGTACGCGGCGGAGCTTCGCAAGGTGCTCAGAGCCGCGATTCTGGCGTCCCGGCGGCCATGCCCCGGACTGCCACCCTTGACAGCCGAACACCTTTGCCGTGAACAACACTCTTTCAGGTGCCCTGACTCGACCATGACAAGGACGTGAACGATTACGCTACGCCCATGGGATATGCGTTTACGTTCGAGCGGCCGGCCCCTGGCGACACGTTCTCCTTGAACAACTGGCAGATGGGATTCGTCCGGGAAGCCATGCGGGAGGCCGGTGCCGCAGCCGGACAGGGTTTGGAGCAGGTGTTGCGTACGCCGGGACTGGAACCCACCGGGCGGACAGTGGACATGGAGAAGTTCCTGTCGAATTCGAACTGGCACGTCAGCGGCGAGGAGGCGGGCTTCATCGCATCACGCTTGCGCCTGGCGGCGAGCAAGGACGTAATCTCCGATCTCATGTCGTTCTTCGACGATGCGCCCGACGAAGTCGAGCAGTGGATCGAGGACTTCACCGATTTCAACGAGCGGTCGGTCCCTCACGATGGTTACCGCGTGAGGTAACGCCCCGTCGCCCCACCCGACAACCGCGGCCAGGGTAGTCGACCCGCCCCGTTCAGGAGCGGGCGCAGCCGGGGCACAGGCCCTGGTAGGTCACCTCCGGCGCCGGAGGCCCGTGCCGGTGGAGTTTCGCAGGCCGAGGCGTACGGGACGTTCGCAGATCCGGAGCGAGGACATCGCCCGCCTGTCCCTGCTCAACCACCCGCAGCCCCCCGCACGTCAGCCGCGACGGCTTCACCTTGTAGACATCCTCCCAGGCCCGCCCATACCCCAGATCCGGCAAATACGAGCGGACCTGTGAAGTTCCCACAGCGATCCGGGAAGCGGCGGGCAGGGCAAACGCTGCAGCGAGAACAGCCTGCACGCGCGACGCCTGCTGACCGGCTTCAAGAAACACCCTGGCATCGACCTTCGACCAGACCGGATCTGAGGGATTGCCCGCAAACCAGCACCCGTTTCGGAAGCAAGGTGCTCAGCGGCATCGAGCACAGGCCCAATCACGGCCAGCCCGGCCCGACCATCAGCACGTCCGGCCGAACCGGAAGCCCGTGCGCCACCGCAAGTAGCGGCCGCGGGTCCCACGTCGCAATCCCCCACGCCAGACACATACCCGCCCGCCGACGTCCCAGTTGTCGGGCAACAGGCCGCTTTAGGCGTCTTCTCCGCGCGAGCGGAGGTGTCCCGGCAGTGCCGGGCAGGATCACGTGGGTGTGGTCGTCTTATCCGCGCGAGCGGAGGAGAGCCGCCGCACAGCACATCGTGTGGACGAGTGCGTAATTCCCCAGGTGCTGGCGTCTTCTATCTGTCGACCGACCACGTTGTGTCGCCCGGTGGGGTGCCTGCCGTGAGGATGTGGTCGACGATCCGCAGTGCGTCGGGTAGCGGCACTGTGTCCTCGTCGAGGTACTCGTCGTGCTGGCCGTTGGCCAGGATGAAGCCCTTGCTCCGGCCAGCGGCTTCCGGTGTGACAGCGTGCTCGCCGGGATCGTCCTCGTCATCGAGCAGCATCACCATCGCGCGCTTGGCGTTCGTGATGACGGCCAGAGAGCGACCATGCGAACTGGTCAGCCATGTCTCCAGCTGCCCGGCGTCGATTCGCTCCCGAAGCACCGCCAGCGCCGCTGCGGGCGACGCTGGGACGGTGCCATCGCTGAAGATCCAGGACTCGGCCATGCGGATGACCTTCTCATATGCCGCGAGCGGCCTGGCCTAGCTGGTCGACGGTTTGGCAGCAGGAGTCCTGGGTCGCTTGTTGGGGCGGTAGCTGGGGCCGTTCATGATCACCTGATGGCTGGTGTTGATGAGCCGGTCCAGGAGGGACTCGGCGACGACGGGGTTGGGGAAGAGGGGATACCAGTCGCTGGGTGCCCGGTTGCTGGTGATGATCAGCGAGCGTCCCTGCCGCTCGGAGACGAGTTCGTAGAGGTCATCGGCCTGGGCCGCGGACAGCTGTCGCATGGCGAAGTCGTCGAGGATGAGGACGTCGGGGCGGACGAGTTCGCGGATCCGTTTCTCCCAGGTGCGGTCCGCGTGGCCGCCGGCGAGGTCGGGCAGCACGCTCACGGGGACGCCTGCACACTCAGGAACGTGCCGAATCCGGATTGATCACGGCCCTGGGACTCGCATCACCCAATCGCCACGCAGACCGGCTGATCGCCCGGCGAGAAGTCCGTCGGGGCGGGCTGCACCGGGGTGCGGGGACGGGGCAACTCTGCGGTCAGCGCGAGGTCGAGCCGCTTGTCCATGTCGAGCCGGAAAGTACCGTACGGGTTAATGTTCGACCAGAACAGCTCGGTCAGGCCGCGCCGGTCCTCGACGCTCAGCCTGTTCGCCCACTTCGGCTCGGCGCGGCAGCGCGTCGTCCGTGGCGCCCCGCTCGGCGCCTGAGGTGGCTCGACACAGGGGCGCCGCTGGCCGGGGCTATCAGCGGGGCTGTCGGCACAGGTCTTCCAGTCGCTGCGTCCCCTCGCGGAAGAGCTTGTCGATGTGGCGGCGGCCCGCCCGTAGCAACCGGTCGACGGGCGGTTTGGCGTCCACGGCCAGCGTCCACGTGACGGTGGTCCTCGTGTCCGCGGAGCGGGCCAGGTCCCACTGCTCAGTCATGGCCGTGACGCCGGGCGCGTTGGTTTCGTGGACGCGGTAGGCGAAGCGTTCGCCGGGGTCCCAGGCGATGACCTGCTCGCGGGCCCGGATGAGGCGGTACAGGCGGAAGAAGCGCATGGTGCCCACGCCGTACGGGGGCGGACCCTCGTAGTGGACGTCGTTGGCCGGGGCGAACCAGCGGGGCCAGTTCTCCGGGTGTCCGGCAAGCTGGTCGAAGACTGCGTCGGCTGGGGCATTCAGTTCTCGGGTGCAGGTGCGCCGGAAGGGGGCGCGCTCGGTGAATCCGAGGTATACGGGACGCAGCTCGTGCTTCACGGTGTCTCGGACCCTTCCCGTGGCGGCTCGGCCGGCCCCCGGGCGGGACCGGGGCCGTTCGGCGGGGCGTGTGCGCCGTAGTCATCCTCGCCCGGTGCCGGGCAGCTCTCAGCACTGGTGCGGCTGATCGGATGACCTGATGTCCGTCCCGGTCTATCTGCCGTCGCGGCCGGGGGACGTTCCCTTCAGCAGAGGCCGCTGCTGTGAAGTGAAGTGCTGAGGGGACCGAAGGATGGGTATTCCGTACAAGGGCGTGATCCAAGAGGACATCCGGCAGTCGGTGCCGGACTGGGAGCCCTACAAGCAGCCGCAGGCCCCCGATGGTGCGCCGAACGTGCTGTATGTGGTGTGGGACGACGTCGGCTTCGGCACGTTCGACGTCTTCGGCGGGCTGGTGGAGGTCCCGGCGATGCGGCGGCTGGCCGAGATGGGGGTGAAGTTCACCAACTTCCACACCACCGCGCTGTGCTCGCCGACGCGTTCGTGTCTGCTGACCGGGCGGAACGCGACCAGCAACGGCATGGCCTGTGTCGCCGAGATGACGAGCGGCTTCCCGGCTTCCAACGGGCGCATCCCGTTCGAGAACGCGAGCCTGGCGGAGGTGCTGGTCAAACAGGGCTGGAACACGTACGCGCTGGGCAAGTGGCACCTGGTCCCGTCCGACGAGGCCAACATGGCGTCCTCGAAGCGACACTGGCCGCTGGGCCGCGGTTTCGAACGGTTCTACGGTTTCCTGGGCGGTGAGGCCGACCAGTACTACCCCGACCTGGTCTACGACAACCACCCGGTCGAGCCGCCGTCCACCCCCGAGCAGGGGTACCACCTGTCGAAGGACCTGGTGGACCGGACGATCCAGTTCATTCGCGACGCCAAGGTGATCGCGCCTGAGAAGCCCTGGTTCACGTACTTCTGCCCCGGGGCGGGCCATGCGCCGCACCACATCTTCAAGGAGTGGGCGGACCAGTACGCGGGGAAGTTCGACGACGGCTACGAGGCCTACCGCCGCATGACGCTGCAGCGCCAGATCGAGCTGGGCGTCCTGCCCGAGGGCACGGAGCTCACCCCGATCAATCCGCACGGCGAGCCGGAGGCCACCGGGCCCCAGGGGCAGCCGTGGCCGGGCACGGACTTCGTCCGCCCGTGGGACTCGCTGAGCGCGGACGAGAAGCGCCTGTTCGCCCGCATGGCGGAGGTCTTCGCCGGCTTCGTCTCCTACACCGACGCGCAGATCGGGCGCCTGCTGGACTACCTGGAGGAGTCCGGGCAGCTGGAGAACACCATCATCGTCGCGGTCTCGGACAACGGCGCCAGCGCCGAGGGCGGCCCGAACGGCTCGATGAACGAGAACAACTTCTTCAACGGCGTACCCGACGACATCGCCGAGAACCTGCGCCACCTCGACGACCTGGGCAGCCCGAAGACCTACAACCACTACCCGACCGGCTGGGCGTGGGCCTTCAACGCCCCGTTCAAGTACTGGAAGCGCTGGGTGTCGTACGAGGGCGGCATCGCCGACCCGATGATCATCGCCTGGCCCAAGGGCATCAAGCAGAAGGGCGAGGTCCGGCACCAGTACGTGCACGCCATCGACATCGTGCCGACCGTCTACGACCTGCTCGGCATCCAGCCGCCGGACGTGGTGGGCGGCGTGGCGCAGAATCCGATCGAGGGCGCCAGCTTCCGCAAGGTGATCGAGGACGTCGAGGCCCCTGAAGCGCGGCAGACGCAGTTCTACACCATGCTCGGCACGCGCGGGATCTGGCACGACGGGTGGCACGCCGCCACCGCGCACCCCCCGGCACCCTCCAACTGGAGCCACTTCGAACAGGACGTCTGGGAGCTGTACAACCTGCGCGAGGACCGTTCCGAGAACCGGGACCTGGCCGCCGAGCACCCGGAGAAGCTCGAAGAGCTCAAGCGCCTGTGGGCGGCAGAGGCCGCCAAGTACAACGGCTTGCCGCTGGACGACCGCAGCCCGGTGGAGATCCTGGCCACGCCCCGGCCACAGCTCTCCAAGCCCCGCGACCGGTACGTCTATTACCCGGGCTGTGCGGAGGTGCCCGAGGCGGTGGCGGTGAACATCCGCGGCCGGTCCTACACGATCGTGGCCGAGACGCAGCTGGACACGCCGGAGGCCCGTGGCGTGCTCTTCTCGCACGGCGGGCGTTTCGGCGGCCACAGCCTGTACCTGATGGACGGGCGCCTGCACTACGTCTACAACTGGCTCGGGCGGATGGAGCAGAAGGTCAGCTCACCGGAGCGGGTCGGCACCGGCGACCTCACCTTCTCGGTGGTGTTCCGGGCGCGCGAGCGTGACGAGCAGGGCAGTACGCATGGGAGCGTCGCTCTGCACGTGGGCGACCGCCAGGTCGCTCAGGCCGACATCAAGACCCAGCCGGGGAACTTCTCCCTGGTCGGGGAGGGCTTCGCGGTCGGCAAGGACAGCAGCCAGCCGGTCTCCAGCGACTACGAAACTCCTTTCGCCTTCCTCGGCGGCACGATCCGGCAGGTGGTGGTGGACGTCTCCGGAGAAGCCTTCGCCGATGTGGAGAAGGAGCTCATCGGCATGTTCCACCGCGACTGACACCGCACTCCGAAGCCGGCTGTCGCGCCACCGGGCCCGTGTCCTCGGGCCGGGTGGCGCGCCCGGTCGGCGGTCACGCCCACCCGGGCGGCCGTGTGGCAGCTGCCGGGCCGGCGGCCGGTACCGCCCTCCGTCACCGCACGTCGGCAGGGACGGCATCCGCGGCGCAGCGGAAGCCCTGGTGGCCGGTGCTGCTGTCGGGGGTGCTGGAGCTGCGGGCGGCCACCCGGTAGCGGCGGCAGTAGGAGGCATGGCACAGGTACGAGCCGCCACGGATCACCCGGGCCGTTCCGAACGCGGGGCCCGCGGGGTTCTCGCGGGGGCTGCATGCGTAGGAGTTCGGCGCGTACCAGTCGGCACACCACTCCCAGACGTTGCCGCACACGTTGTAGAGGCCGTGGCCACCGGGCGGGTACGCGGTCACCGGGGCCGTTCCGTACCAGCCGTCCGGGCGGGTGTGGTGGTCGGGGAAGCGGCCCTGCCACACGTTCATCCGGCGCTCGCCGTTCGGCTCCAGGTCATCGCCCCACGGGAAGGCCGCCTGTTCCAGGCCGCCGCGGGCGGCGTACTCCCACTCCGCCTCGGTCGGCAGCCGCTTGCCCGCCCATGCCGCGTAGGTGGATGCGTCCTTCCATGAGACGTGCACCACCGGATGGTCCGCGCGGCCGGCGAGGTCGGAGCCGGGGCCTTCCGGATGCCGCCAGCAGGCACCGTGGACCTGACGCCACCAGGGAGCCGCGGCAACAGCGCGGGTGTGGGGGAAGTCGGGCGGCAGCAGTCCGGCGAAGACGAACGACCAGCCGTACCGTTGGGCCTCCGTCACGTACCCGGTCGCGGCCACGAAAGCACCGAAGTCGGCGTTGGAGACCGCGCAGCGGTCGATCCAGTACGGATCGAGCGACACCTCGTGGACCGGCCCCTCTCCGTCGCCCGGGACCGACCACCGGTCCTGGGAACCCATCAGGAAGACCGCCGCTCCCAGCCGTACCATGCCCTCCCGGCCGGGACCGGTGCCTGCGGCGGATGCACGCGTGACGTGAGGCGCCGGCTCGGCCACCGCTGCCGCCGCCGCAGGGGACGGATGTGCAGGGCCGCAGCAGCCGGAACGCACCTCGCCATCGGACATGGTCCAGCCTCCACAGGGAACGGGATCGCTGCACGCGATTCTGGGGCAGCGAGTGACCGCGGGCAGGCGACGACACGGCCGCCTCACCCCGGGCGCAGCGGCGGTGGTCAGCGGGTACGCAGGGCGGCGTACGCCTCCCGCACGGTGGGGAACGCGCGCAGGGCCCGGGTGGCGCCGTCCTGGTAGGGGTTGGCGCGCAGGATGGCCAGGACCTGTTCGCTCGGGCGCGCGAGAACCAGCTCGCAGTCGCGCGCCCGCAGGTCGACGGCGAGCTGGGCCAGGACTTCCGCCGCGGAGGCGTCCACGTGGAACACGGCCTCGGCGTCCAGGACCACGTACCGGGGGTACGGCGATCGGGCCGCCGCCAGGGTCAGGATCCTGTGGTGGATGCGGCCCGCGTTGGCGAAGAACAGCGGGGCGTCCACGCGGTAGATCAGGGCGTCCGTGTCGGCGGACTCGCCGGGGGCCACTGCGTGGGGCGTCCCGTCATCGGTGACGGCGAGCACGGCGTCGTGGGGCCAGGCGACGCGGCGGAGCAGCTGCAGCAGCGCGAGGATGACGGCGACCAACAACCCGTGCAGCACGCCGAGACCCAGCACAGCGACCATGGTGGCGGCTGCGAGCAGGGCCTCGGTACGCCAGCCGTGCCACAGTTCCTTGAATCCTGTGACGTCGATCAGGTGTGAAGCGGACACGATGACGACCGCGGCCAGCACCGTCTTCGGCAGCAGTTCGATCACCGGGCCGGTGGTGAGCAGGCCGACCACCACGAAGCCCGCGCCTGCCAGTTGGAACAGCTGCGAGTGGGCTCCCGCCCCCCGGGCGGACAGGCTCCGCTGGGTACTCGCCATCGGCGCGAAGCCGCCGAGGAAGCCCGCGCCCGCGCCGGCCGCGCCCGCGGCGACCGACTCCCGGGCCAAGGAGACCTGTCCCTTGAAGGCCGCTGTCCGGCGCAGGGCCGCCACCCCCTCGATCGAGGCGATCATGGCCATGCCGGCCGCGGTCGGCAGCAGGTCCCACACGTCCCCCGCGGTCACGTCCGGCCAGGCCGGTGCCGGCAGACCGCCGGAGATGGCGCCGGTCATCGCCACACCATGGGCGGCCAGATCCGCTGCGGCCGACACGATGATCGCCAGCACGCACACCACGGGCGTGGCGGGCACCGCGCGCAGGGAAGGGACGGCGTGGAGGACCTTCTGGAGCACGACGAGCGCGACCAGAGAGGACACGCCCACGACTGCCGTCACGACCTGCATCTGGTCCAGCTGGGTGAGCACCTCCCACAGCTTCACCATCGGACGGTCGCTCTGGGTCGGCACGCCCAGCAGCGTGCCCGCCTGGCTGGCCATGACCTGCACGGCCGTCCCGGCCAGGTATCCGAGCACCACCGGCCCCGACATGAAAGTGGCCAGGCCCCGCAAACGCCCGGGGAGCAGTAGCAGGACCCCCGTCATCAGCGCCAGGCACGCCGCCAGCGCCGCCGCACGATGGGCGTCGCCGCCGTCCCGGCCGCTCACCGCTGCGAACGTCATGATCGCCATGGTCGACGACGGGCCGACGGCCACCAGGCGTGTGGAGGTCACCAGGGCGAAGACGACCATGGCCCCCACCGCGGTGTACAGACCGGAGACCGGGTCCAGGCCCGCCACCTGCCCGTAGCCCAGGCCCTGCGGCACCAGCGTCACCGCGATCGCGAACCCGGCCACGACATCGCCGCACCCCCGTCGCGCCGAATAGTGCCGCAGCTGCCCGAGCAGCGGAACCATGTCCTTCACAGATACCCGACGCGCCGTCACCGAGCCATTGTCTGCAGCTCGGATGCATCGCCTGCGGTGCGACACTGCGTGTCAGGGCGTCGGTCACCACTGCAGCACCAGCCCGCGCCTATCGTGAGCTGCAAGATCCCCCAAGGGCAGCGCGCAGGCGGGTACCCACCATGGTCACATCTCAGATCGACTACGCGGCCGTCTTCAGGGCCCTGCCCGGCGCGGTGGCGCTTCTCACCCCCGATCTGATGTACGTCGACGCCAACGATGCCTACGTCCGCCGCTCGGGGCTCGCTTCGGAGCAGATCATCGGGCGCCATGCGTTCGAAGTCTTTCCCGTCAACCCGCATGACCCGGACACGACCCCAGCGCGTGACCTCAAGTCGTCGCTGCAGCGCGTGCTGTCCACCAGAGAGCCGGACTCCATGGCACTGCAGCGCTACGACCTCGCGGACCCCGAGCGGCCGGGCGAATGGCGGGCACGGTACTGGAGCCCGGTCCTCGCCCCTGTTCTCGGACCCGACGGGCACGTTGCGCTGGTCGTGCACCGCGTGGAGGAGGTCACGGAACTCATCCACGCCCGCGGACGCGGCCAGCACGCAACCGAGCGCACGCTGGCACTCGAAGCCGAGCTCTACACCCGTGCCCGGGAGCTCCAGGAGGTCAACGAGCGTCTGCGTCAGGCCCATGCCCAGGAGCGCGAGGTGGCCCTGACCCTGCAGAAGGCCATGCTGCCCGAGCCTCGACCGCTCACCCGTCTTCAAACCGCCGTACGCTACCGGCCGGCCACCAACGCCCTGAATGTGTGCGGCGACTGGTACGACCTCGTCGAGCTGCCCGGCGACCGCGTCGCCGTGGCCGTCGGCGATGTCGTAGGCCACGGCCTGCCCGCCGCCTGCGTGATGGGACAGCTCCGCAGCGCCCTCAGCGCCGCCACCCGTGTCGCCGACGGTCCGGCGGCTGCCCTGGACGTGCTCGGACTGTACGCGCGCTCCGTCGACGGCGCGGAATCCACCACCGTGGTCAGCACTTTCATCGACTTCAACGCCCGCACCATCACCTACAGCAGCGCCGGTCACCCCCCGCCCGCGCTCGTGCACCCCGACGGCTCGGTCGAGTTCCTCGACCAGGCCACCGACCCCCCGCTCGGCGCCCTCCCGGACCAGACCCCCCACCCCCAGGCGAGCACAGGCTTCACCGAAGGGGCCACGCTCGCCCTCTACACCGACGGTCTTGTCGAGCGCCGCCACGAGGACATCGACACCAGCCTGGCCCGCCTCGCCCACGGTCTCGCCAGCTACCGCGGAACAGACCCCGAAGTCCTGGCCACCGGCCTGCTCACGGATTTGCTCCCGCCCAGCGGGGCCACTGATGACACCGCCTTGGTGGTCATCCGTATGTGAACCCACATGTCCGGCTCACCGCTTCCTCGAGTTGTCGGCGACGCTCCTTTCAGCGGCGGTGGAAAGGTCCCCCGTGGGCACAGTGAGCAGGGGAATTATTTCCACTCACGTCAAAGTCAGCGCACGTGAGAAACAAGTAATTGAACTTGCCGAGTAGGAAAGCCAGGACTCCAACGGCGAGCGTGGCGGCAACCGCTACCAGGCGTTGGAACACGGGGAGTGCGGCATAGTCAGGCACAAGGATCCTCGAGAGCAGCCAAGTCAGCATCGGGGCGCCCACGAGGGTGAGCAGTGCTTCGATGTAATGAAGGTACGGAAACCCATGGGCCTTCGGTGTCACGATGGCCAGGAGAATCCAGACCGAAGGAAGCAACAACGCGATCCAGCCGCCCCAAGGCAGCGCGCCCCTGTTCCGGAGCACCACGCCCGACAGCAGTACTGCGGTGGCCACTGCCCAAAGGGCCAGCACATTGGTGAAGAAGACGGCGTTGTACGCACCCAGCGTGAAGGCAGGCCACCAGATGACAAGCGTTCCCCCCACGGCCGCGGTGGCCATGGCCCGAAGGGTGGAGTCGATTTCCCGCATACTGCGTCGCTGTCCCGGATCCGGGGCAGAGGGTGCTTCCTCGGTCATATGGTGTATGTCCCCGCCGACGAGGGCGCACACCACACTTTCACTGGTTCGGGCGCGACTTGGCCGCTTCGCTCTGCATCAAGGGCGATGGGTGCGGTCCCACCTCAACGACGTTCCGCCCGCCGAGGTACCCGCTTCAGCGCCGGCGCCGTGCAGCGGGGTCACGCCCAGCGACGTGCCGGACGGCCGCGTCGACGCCGGGGCGGCGTACCGCTCCAGGGAGCGGACGGAGGCGTGCCGGGATCGGCCAGCAGCATCAGGGGTGCCCCTATGGGCCTTGGCCGGATGGGTGGTCACGGGGCACAGGTTCCACGGAGCCGTCAGGGCATGGTCGGCGAACAGGCCTCCAGGCAGGCGCGGCGCTCACGGTAGGGCAGGGTCCGCGGCTCGATCCCGTCCTTCTTGTGGTCGAGGACGATCAGCGGTAGGCGGCGCTGCGGCGCGGGCTTGTGGGTGAGGGTTCCGCGGTGGACGTCGCGCACAGCAGCACAACCTCGGCGCGCAGAGAGGCGAGAGCGGGCGGGGCCCTGGACACCCTTCCCTCAGGCGCCCGCATCGGCACCGCTGCAATCCGGCGGCGAGCATACCTACGCCGACTGCGGCCGGACCTGGAGGTGGTGGCCCTGCGGGGACCGGCGGACGAGAGGCTGGCGGCACTGGACGCCGGGAGGCTCGACGGCCTGATCCTCGGCACCTCCGGGATGGATCGGCTCGGCCTGGCCCACGGCATCAGCCAGCGCATCTCCCCGCACCTGATCTGCCCGCCACTGGGAGCCGCCGCCATCGTCCTCCAGTGCCGCAAGGACGACGAGGCCCCCTGGAGATCGCGGCCAGCCTCAACGACCCCGTCGCGCAACGGCAGGCCACCGCCGAACGCACCGTCCTGCGCCAGCTGGGCGGCTTCTGCAACGCCCCGCTGGCCGGCTACGCCACCGTCGGCGACGACGGGCAAATCACCGTCCGCGCCGCCGCATTCTCCCCTGACGGCCGCGTACTGATCGACGCGATCCACACCGGGTTCGGGCCCGAAGAGACCGCGGTGACGGTCTGCCGAAGGCTGATCCGGCACGGCGCTCGACAGCTCGGTCCCAACGCCGCACAGGCCAATGAAGACGACCGCGGCAACGCATCAAGGTGATCACGCCTGCCCCTGTCGGAAGACTTCGCCGATAGGGGCGGTGGCTCTCATCGCCGTGCTTGCTGCAACTGCAGCACGGAGGGTCTTGCCGGTGTCGGCGACGTCGTCGGCGATCAGGACTGTCGGAAAAGTCGATCGCGTCCGGCACCGGCGCCAGCATGACCGGCATCTCCAGCGTGGTGCCAACACCGGTGTAGAATTCCACGTTCACGAGGTGGATGTTCTTGCAGTCGAGGGCGTCCACCCCGCCGGCGACGAAGACGCCGCCGCTGCGGGCGATGCTCAGGAAGGAGCAGCGTGATGCCGACGGGCCGCGCTGGTCCTGGTCCCGCGACCCGTACCGCTCGCTCCCGTACGGGAACTCGGCGGCCGAGCTGAGCCGGCACAGCCGCCCGATCTTCACGATGGGCCACAGCGTGATCGAGGCGTGAACCCGGCGGTCGAATGCGTCACCAGACCAGGACGGCCCAGGCCTGGCGAGGGGCGGAAGCCGGAGTAGCTGAGGTGGCCTGGGCGGGCGTCGAGGTCCCACGCCGCGCCAGCCCGAAGACGTAGCAGCCGCCATCGCCTTCCTTGCCAGCCCGTCCGCATCGTTCATCACCGGCCAGTCGTTGCACATCGACGGCGGCTGGCAGCTCCACTGACCGCGTCTCGAAGCTCCTCACGGAAAAGGAACCCCATGAAGCAGCGCGTCCGCGCCGTCCTGATCACCCCGAAAGACACCACGCTCCTCATGAAGCGCGTCCGTCCCGGCTCCGACCCCTACTGGGTGATCGTTGGCGGAGGCGTAGAGGAGACCGACGCCACCCGGGAGGACGCCCTCCTGCGCGAAGTCCGCGAAGAGATCGCCGGCGACGCCGAAATCATCCGCCTGCTCCACGAAATGGAGAACGCCAAGGGAGAGAAGGAGCTCTTCTACCTCGCCCGCGTCCGCACCTGGAACTTCGCCAATCGCACCGGCCCCGAGTTCGCGCGGGACGACCGTGGCGAGTACATCCTCGAAGAGATCCCCCTCACCACCGAGGCCATCACCAACCTGAACCTGCTCCCTGAAGAGATCTCCACCGTCCTGCGCGACGCCATCGAACACGGAGACCTGCTCGCCCGCTAGAGGACGGCCACTGCCGACCCAGCTATAGCGCGACGGAGCTCCTCGACAGCGGAGGAAAATCCACCCCACCCTCCGCTCACTACGCAGGAGGCACAAAGGCAGTGGTCGGTCGCCCGCCTACGCCGCCGCCTCGGGGCCCGTAGCGGCCACGGTCCCCTCACACATGGGCAAGACCTTGACCGCGATGAAAGACCACACGGCGGCCGAACGGCACTACCGGCGGGCCCTGACAGGCCGCACACCGGGCACATACCAGCTCAAGCACGGGCTAACCATGGCCAACCTGGGGCGATCGGTGGCCGGGCAGCGGCGGCCCGGTACCGCAAGCGCGGTGTGGCCGGCGCGGCAAGCCTGTACCAGCGCGCACCGAACTGCTGAGGAACAAGGCGTGAGAGGAACAGACAGCGCAATGCCGAAGATCGGGGTTGTGGTCCTGACCATGGGCGACCGGCCCGCAGAACTGGCGGCCCTGCTGGCCTCGGTGGCCGCGCAGGAAGGCGATCCGGCAACCGTCGTGGTCCTCGGCCAGGGCGTGAAACTCCCACTCCTGCGGGACGGCGTGGACGGCGTGGAGCTGCCGGAGAACCTGGGTTGAGTCGGTCCCGCTCAGCGGCCGGGACACCTCCGCTCGCGCGGAGAGGGCCCGGCCGCCGCCGTACCTCGCCCTTGGCCAGCCACTCGGGCGGCACGGTGTCCGGGTAGTCCTCGACCCGGCGCGCAGCGGGAACTCCCCCAGGCCCGGGGGCAGGGCGTGGGTGCCGGACTCCGGCAGCCGCAACGTCCGGATAAAACGGATCTATACCCCTTCACCAAGGAACAGTGCCTTTCCATCGACCCGTACCGGTCATCGTGGACGTCCCCTTTCATCCCGTTCGAAGCCATAATCGCCGCAGAAACGCCGGTCGAGCCGGATCGTTACCTCAAGTTTCGCCCAGATCCAGTGACACGGCGGCGGCAGCCTTCTTAGCTTCCTCTTACACGCGTCTTGACGCTTCTACGTTCCCGCGGTTCCACGCGCACCGGCGATCCCGCTCCGCGTCCCGCGTCCCCGAGGAAAGAGTTGCAACATGAAGGTCCCCAAGGCTGGTGCGATGGCCGCTGTGATCGGCCTCGCCCTGACCGCCACCGGCTGCGGCGGCGACGAAGGACCCAAGGGGACCCTCTCCATCGGCATATCCTTTGACCAGCCCGGTGTCGGCCTGCGCGAGGCGGGGGGCACCTTCTCCGGCTTCGACGTGGACGTCTCCAGGTACATCGCCAAGGAGCTCGGCTACAAGCCTGAGCAGATCGAGTTCAAGAAGGTCGACAGCTCCGAACGCGAGCTGCTGCTCCAGTACAACGAGGTCAAGTTCGTCGCCGCGACCTACTCGATCAACGACAAGCGCCGGGAGAAGGTCGACTTCGCGGGCCCGTACTTCACGGCCCACCAGGACCTGCTCGTCCGCGCCAACGACGCCACAATCACCAAGGCCGAGGACCTCAACAACAAGACGCTCTGCTCCACCGCCGGCTCCACCTCGGCGCAGAACGTCAAGCAGAACCTGGCGCCGAAGGCCAGCGTGCTGGAGCTCGACGGCTACTCGGAGTGCGTGATCGCCCTCCAGGACGGCGTGGTCGACGCCATGACCACGGACAACGCGATCCTGGCCGGGTACGCCGCCCAGAAGGGCAACGCGGGCAAGTTCCGGCTCGTCGGGCTGAGCCTGAGCAACGAGAGCTACGGCATCGGGATCAAGAAGGGCAACAAGGATCTGCACGCCAAGATCAATGCCGCCCTCAAGAAGATGGTCCAGGACGGCTCCTGGGACGCGGCCGTGAAGAAGAACTTCGGCCAGTCCAACTTCAAGCACGAGCCCGCCCCGCACGTCACCTCCGCGGGCAGCTGACGGCGCCCGGGGCGGCGGCAAGGGAGAACCGGAAACCCCCTTGCCGCGCCCGGGTCAGGTCAGCGGCGCCTTGTCGGCCAGCACCTTGAGGAACTCCCGCATCCAGGCCGGGTGGTCGGGCCGGGCCCGGGCCGAGACGAGGGTGCCGTCGACCACGGCCTCGGAGTCCTCGAAGGCCGCCCCCACCGCCTTCATGTCCGGCTCCAGGGCCGGGGTACGCGGTCACCCGCCGGCCGTCCAGCTTCGCCGCCGCGGCGGTGATCAGCGGACCGTGGCAGATCTGGGCGACCGGCTTGTCGGAGGCGGGGAAGGCGGCCAGGATCCGCTGCACCTCGGGGTCGTTGCGCAGGTACTCGGGGGCCCTGCCGCCCGGAACGACCACGGCCGCGCACTCCTGCGGGTCCACGTCTGCGAACGCCACGTCGGCGAACGCCACGTCGGCGGGCCAGGTGTAGCCGGGCTTCTCCCTGCAGGTGTCGAAGCCCTCCTCGAAGTCGTGCACCACGAACCGCAGCCGCTTCACCGCGGGAGCCGCGACGTGCACCTCGTACCCCTCCTCGCGCAGGCGCTGGTACGAGTAGAGCACCTCCAGCGACTCCGCGCGACGCCGGCCGGGGAAGCCGTCCCCCTACTTCCCCGGGCTCAGCATGGGCCGGTGTCCGGCTTCGGCCGTGACTCGCACACTTGCAGCGGCCGTCGTGACCTGGGACGGGGAGGAAATGGGGCTGTGCACTCCGGTGGTAGGAGCAAGGCCCCCCAGGGCGTGGCGGTGTGTGGCGGCGCGGGGTGACGAGGGTGTCCTGGGCGGGGCCCTCCAGGGTTGTGGCAGCCATCCGGCCGTGAAGTCGGAGAGGTCCCGTGCGCGCTGGGCCCGCTGCTCGATGAGGCGGCGAAAGCCCGCCAGCGCGAACCGTTCCCCGGTGGCGGTGGCGGTGGCGGTTCCGGGCCAGGGAATGCCGGCGACGCCGGCCATGAGTTGCTGGGGCTGGGGCTGCCAGCCCACCACCAGGACGCACAGGCCCATCAGCTCTGCGCGCCGGTGCAGGTCCAGCAGGTGCAGCAGCCCGCCCTCGTCCATGGACGTCATGTGGTGCACGTGCACCTTGGGGTCTCCGACACTCAACCACTCGTCGTTCTAGGAGCACCCGCCGATCAGTCGCTCGGCCTCATTCTTGACGGCCTGCTGGCAAACCTGCCGTCCGACATCATCGCCGGTGGTGCCGTGGCCGTGTTCGGTGTGGTGTGGACGTCCTGGCGCCGCCGACGGTCGGCCCGCAGCGAGCAGAACCGCCGCCGAGGCTGACGGGCCGTTGACGGCATACGGCGGGCGAGCCTAGAGGCCCAGGTACAGCGGCGGCTTCCTAGTCCGGAAAAGGGCATCCGGACTCACCGAACTCCTCGGCCGCGAACTCCGCGGCCGCGGCCGCGAGGTCGTCATCGAGCACCTGCACGTCCATCTGCCGCGCGTCCTCGAGGCGACGTCCGGCTGCCGCAGCAGGCCGGTGACCGCTGTGCTCGCCACCGCCTCATCGCGGGTGAACTCCTCCACCACCCGGACCTTCTCGCTCTCGGGCACCCCTGTCGGGACCGTGGGCCGCTTCAAAAAGTCCGAGGTCACCGCGGCGGCCACTTCCTCGTCCCGGGCCAGGGAGCGGATCCCGGTGATCTTCTCCTGCGGCGTCTCCGGGTGCTCGACCTGGCGCCCAACCAGCCGGTGGGCCTCGTCGACCGTCCACCGGCTCTTCCCCGCAGGCGGTTTCTTGATCGCGGCGAACCGCTCTTCCTCGTCAGGAATGCTGCCCAGGACCCGGTAACCGGTGAAGGACACCGCCTGCTGAAGGCCGGCCGGAGAATAGACAGTCAGGCCCGGCCGAGGGCCGCTGGCCTCCGGCCCCGGCCGGACGCCCCCACAGGCGGCAAGCAGGGCCTGCGCGCGCAGCACGGGACCGCCCGGCCGGGGCGTAACGGTCTTCGATCAGCGACGCGGGCGTGCTGCGAGCATCGCGTCGTGAAGTTCCTCGGGGCCGGGAACGGGCGGCAGCGGCGACGTGGGCCCGTCGGGGCGGCAGGAGTCGAGCAGCAGGGAGACCAGGCGCTGCCAGGCGCCGGGGGCGGCGTGGCGGGTGGAGGACAGCACGCCGGTGTTGGCCATCAGGAACAGGATGACGTCGCTGCTGGTGATCTCGGGGCGCAGGCGGTGCTGCTGCTGCGCGCGCCGGATCAGGGCGTCAAGAGCTTCTATGGCGCGGGAACGTGGTTCTTCCATCGCCGGTGAGTCGGGGAAGCAGGTGGTGAAGGCTTCGGTGACGGCGAGGTCGGCGGCCTGCATGGCGCAGATGCGCTCGACGAAGCCCTTGAAGCCTTCCCAGGGGTCGGGGGTGTGCATCGCCTCCTCGGCGAGGCGGGCCAGATCGGTCATGCGGTCGGCCAGCACCGCTTCGATCAGGGCTTCCCGCTCGGGGAAACGCCGGTAGAGCGTGGCGATGTTGACCTCCGCCTTTCGCGCGACGTCCTCCAGGGGCGCACTCAGCCCGCGCTCGGCGAACACCGTGCGGGCAGCCGCCATGAGGCGTTGCCGGTTGTCTTCGGCGTCCCTGCGCAGCCTTCGGCTCTGCTCGGATCCCATGGCCTGAATCCTACAAGTGAAGGTACTCCTGCGGTTCTGGTAGCTTGGGCCTCACACCAAACCGCAGGGTCCCCTTCACTTATGGAATGAGTGTGCCGTGCCCATCGTCCTGTGGGTCGCCCAGGCCCTCCTCGCCGTACTGTTCACCGCCGCCGGCGGGATGAAGCTGGTCATGTCCCCGGATGACATGGTCCCGCTCATGCCGTGGGTCGTGGACTTCCGTCCCGAGACGATCAAAGCGATCGGAGTACTGGAGGTACTTGGTGCGGTGGGGCTGATCCTTCCCCGCGCCACGAACATCGCCCCGGTACTCACCCCGGCCGCCGCGGCGGGCCTTGCCTGCGTCATGGCCGGCGGCGCGGTCGTGCATGTCACCCGAGGTGAATATCCCCACAGCATCGGCAACATCACCGTGTTCGCGGTGGCTCTGTTGACCGCCTGGAGAGCACTTCGCTCCCTCTCCTGGCGATGATCCTTCGGTAGCCTGTGGGGCCCAGCGATCGCGGATCCGGGCGTGGTGGAGCCGATGGGTTTGTGGCTGCGCGAGCGGCCAGTGGCCCTCGATCGGTGGTCGCAGCTGGTGCTCTTCGGAGCATCCACCGGCTGGGAGGAGTGCTGTTCAGGCACGTTCGCGTGTGCGGAGGGCGGAAACGGTCTCGTGGGAAACTTCTATTGAGCGTTTTCAGCGTGGCCACTGATCGGGTGACGGGGCCGGGGTGAGGGAGGGGTTCGCAACGCACATGGCTCCCGTGCCGTTGAGGGAGGTGTTCGAAGTCTCAACCCATCGGCACAGAAGCCCTGTTGGCTCCATATCCTGCCGCACTCGGCCTCCCGCACGCCCTGGTCGAGTGGGTCACGATGCTCTTGACGACCTGGACGTTCACGTCGTCAAGGGAGCGACACCGTGCGCGGCACCGATGACCCAGCCTTCCTCGTCGGTGACCGTTTCGGGGTGGGGTGTTGGGAGGAAGGAGCCGTCGGCGCGCAGTACTTCCAGGACGACGTGGCGTGGTGGCGGGCGACCGCGGCTCCTGCTGCGTCGAAGCAGTCGGTCCAGGAGTACTGGGGGATGATCGCCCATGCGCCGGTCGGATCGAGGTGGCCGCGCAGGTATCCGTCGCCTGCTTTGAGCAGCCCGCTGCGCCATTGTGTGTTCATCTCCCCGCTCGTGGGCCACGACTATGCGGCCGGAGGAGTCCACGAAGAGTGGCCGGCGGTGTCCACCAGGCCCCACAGGTCCCCCCACCCGTACCGGGCGCCGCAGGGGTGGGTTCCGTCGAAGCGTGCGGGGACGGCGAGGCGGCCGTGCCGGTCCACGTAGCCGCACAGTCCTGTGCTCTGCAGCCGTACGCTGCCCAAGCCCACCGGGCCGAAGGGCCCGGCGGCCGCGAAGGGGCCAGCGATGACGATCGTGCCGGTGGTGTCGGCGTAGGCGGCGCCTTGGTCGGTGCGCACCATGGCGAGCCCGTGGTGGCACGGGGCGGCCTGGGTGAACCGGGCGGGAACCCGGTGGTTGCCGGAGGCGTCTGCGTATCCCCACAGGCCGGCGTGCTTGAAGGGTGAGAGTCTGGCATCGTCGAAGGCCCCGGCGTATTCGAGGCTGGGTGGGGCCAGCCACTGGCCGAAGTGGTCCAGGGAGCCCCACCGCCCCTGGGCGTCCGCAGCGGGGGCGATCAGCCGGCCGTGGCCGCCTTGGTGGAACGGGCCGACAGCGGAGAGGTCCGGGGGTGGCGGCGCACGAGCCGTCCCGCGCCGTCGACGAGTGCCAGGCGGCGGCCGAAGGGCTCCCTGGCTTCGATAGGAACGGCCAGGAGGGCGGGCGGGACGGCGGGTACGGAAGTCCTCTTCTCACACGGTGGGTGCGGGCCACCGTATCCGGCGGCGGCCGCACGCCGACATGCGTGCGGGGGCGGCGGAGGGCCGCCGCGCCGCGCTGGCTCGGAGGGGGAGCCGCGGTCGGCTTCCGTCGTCGGCCGCTGTGGTGCTGCGGCCGGCTTCTGGTGTACGCGGTGTCAGTGCCGCGTGGGGGTGGCGGCGTCGAGGACGGCGTGCAGGAGTCGTTGGGGGTCTTCAGCGAGTCGGTTGCAGACGTAGAGCCACCACTCGGTGCCGAAGACGACGTACTCGCGGGTGGGGTGCCCGTGCTTGGCCATGGCGTCGAGCCGGTCCGGCCCCAGGCCCAGCAGGGTCTCGAACTCCCAGGAGGCAGCGGTTGCGCCGCCGAGCGCACACCCCTGCCGTTGGAAGCCGGACCCTTCGAGTGGAAGTCCGGCGGCCCCGCGTCGCAATTCGACCGCGTCCGTTCGGGCCGGCCGGTCGGGCAGTCCGGCCGCCCCTCTCCGGGCGTGCCTCGCCGACCGAGACCGGCCGTGGGGCGTCCCCGTCGCCGGACGACCGGGGCACACGTAGCCGGGGAGGTCTCCGCGGGCGCGGACGGCGAGGGCGCCGTCGGCACCGAGGTCGACCAGGACCGCCCTGGTCACGGTGGTGTCGATTGCCACGCTCTCGCGTGGCCCTCCCAGGATCGAGACGTCCACCGTGACCTGGCCGTCCCGTACCGGAACCTCAACGGAGCGGGCCAGTCCGATCTGCCGTCTGGTGTGCACCGAGGGGTCGTCCAGGACGACGGTTCCGTCCACGCTGACCACGACGTGCTCGCCCTGGAAGTCCTCCTGGAGTGCGATCTGAAGCACGCTCAAGGCATCCGCCTCACTTCGTCGGCTCCCCGGCAGGCTCCTGACGCCCCGACCATACGACGACCGGCCCCGCGCGGCCTGCCGGCACCGCCCCGGGCGGCCGGGAACCGCGGCGAGGACGGGTCGCGCACCGCTGGCGGCGGAGGCGGGGCGCCCACAGACTGGACCGGGGGTGGCCTCCAGCCGCGGTCCGACCGGGAGGAGACTTGAGGTGTTCGGACAGGTGCGATCAGTTTCTGACAGCAGTCCGATTTTCATGATCAAGGTCAGTGTCTACCGCAGTGACCTGTCGGAGGTCGATCACGTCTTCACCGACGAAGAGGGCCGGTACGTCGTGGCAGTGGGCGAGGGCGAGACGGTCACGGTCCGGTTCGACACGCACCACTCCCTCACCAATGCCGAGAAGTGGCAGCCTTCGGTGGTCGTGAACGCGATCACCAGCGACTCGGCTCCGCTGGACCGCTGCCTGCTGCCGACGGGTCAGGAATTCGGCGCGGCGTCGAGCATGGACGCACTCGACGGGTACGTGGTCGCGGCGGCAGTGAACGAGGGCGCGGAGTACGCGGCCACCGCGGTGAGGCGCCTCGCGATGCTCAAACAACCCAGCCCGGTCCTCCAAGGGCTCCAGCAAAGGCTCCTGAAGCACTTCCGCGAACCGGCCTGAGCGTCGCCACGTGGCTGGACGCCGCCTACGTCCACCGCTCGGGTGCCTACGGCTTCGTCAAGGGCAACCAGGTCCACCACAGCGACTGGGCCAACAACGCCACCAAGACGCTTGCCGAGATGTTCCCCACGGCGTCGGCGCTCGGTGCGATCGTGGCCGCCCGGCAGCCAAAGCGCCGTGGCGAAGTTCTCCAGTGCGCCGCGCATCAGCGTCCACGGGCTCTGTGGATCCACTTCGCCGGCCTCAACCAGCCCGCGGAGCGCGTCGGCGTGTGCCACTCCGGCGCTGTACGAGGTGCGTATAAGCGTCGACGCCGCGTACATGGCCAAGGGCGCGTCGTCCGTTGCCAGGCTGCTCGACGGCTGCGGCGCCGGCAGCTGCTGGTAGGCGCCCTCCCCACGCAGTCGCTGGACATCCGTGAACAGCGGCTGACGAACTGAAACTCAGGCCGTGTCATGACCGGCAGGGTAGGGGCCGCCACTGGCACCTGGAGCACAGCTCAGCGGGCTCAGCGTGACCCACGCTGAGCCCGCTGACGGCTACAAGGGGGCCGGGTCGGGGTCAGTGGCTGTGGGCATGGCCATCTTGTGCCGGCTTGGCGGGTGCCGTGGTCGGAGAGGCCGACTCAGCGGGAGCCTGGTCCGGCTTTGCGGGTGTGCCCGTCGTGGAGCCGTGGTCGTGGCTGTGGCCATCGGAACTGATGGTGCCGGCCAGGGCCATCACCCCCAGCCAGGTCAGTGCCGAGATGACGGCGACGGCGGCCGCGAGGCGCTCACGGCGTTCGCGGGAAACCATGCCGCCGGCTGGTACGGGCCCCACCTGCATCAGCTCTTGGAGGAGAACCCCGGCCGGTACGTCGCGCAGATGACCGTTCGGCTGCGTGAAGCCGCCGACGTGGCCGCGTGGGACATGTCCCTGACCCCCGACGAAGCCTCCGAAGTCGTCGACCAGCTGATCGTGCCGCACACGGACTGGCTGCACCATCTGGTGGCCGCACGTGAATGCGAAGCGCGGACGTGGCCCGGCCACGTCCTCCACGTCACGTCGGCCCGTCCGCCCACCCGTCGAGGCGGCGCCGCCGGTGAGGAGCCGCCCGCCTATCGGCGCGACGCCGCGTCCTGGAAGCAGATCGAGATCGCCTGCTCCCCCATCGACTTGCTGCGCCGCCGGGAAACCCGCCACGCCGTGCTCGACGCCCTGGCCGTCGACGGCCTTACGGACCTCGCGTCCGGCGGGCCGGATCCACGGCACCACGAAGCATGAGTACACAGGACTGTAAATCCGGACGTCTGACCTACCGGCTCGACTGCGCACCGGAATCCGCGTCGGAGCCGACACCAGCGACCGACGTGGCTATATGCCTGGCCCAGACCGTTCCCTTCACGGGAGGCCGCCGTCGAGTTTCTCGGCGGTGGTCCGGTCGGCGAAGGCTGGGCGGCCGGCCTGGTGGCACGCGACGGCGGCTGGTGGCCGCGCTTCGACCGGGACGTGATGGTCGGGTCGCTGGCGGAGATTGCCCAGCGGTCCTTCTGGGACGAGTGGTCGAAGGTGACGTGCCCGACCCTGGCCGTCCTCGGCCAGTCCGGCATCATCTCGGCGGGGGAGATCGACGATTTGACCACAGGGCACCGCAGCCGATCACTACCCCGGCCACACCCTGCCGGGCACGCCGTAAGGCTCGTTGAGCACTGCGACCAGCGCGGTCGCCCCGTAGCGGACGGCAAGCTTGTCGTACCGCGTGGGTACCGCCCGGTGGCGGTTGAGGCGGTTGAGGCGGTTGATACCGGACTCGACCGCGTGGCGCTCGCGGTAGTCGGTCTTGTCGAACTTCGGCGGCCGACCCCCTCGAGCTCCGAGCTTCTGCCGGTTGCGAAGGCGGTCCGCAGGGACTGGGATCGTCGCCTTGATGCCTCGTCGGCGCAGGTAGGAGCGGTTCCTGCGAGAGTCGTACGCCTTGTCAGCCCCCACACGGTCCGGTCTGATGCGCGGCCGCCCCAGGCCCAGCCTCGGCACCCTGATCGCTTCCGGAACTCTTTCGAACTGCGGGGAATCACCCCACTGACCGGGCGTGATCACCACCGACAGCGGCTTCTGCCCCTGCTCGACCGCCAGGTGGATCTTGGTGGTCAGCCCGCCTCGGGACCGGCCGAGTCCGTGGTCGGCCGGCTCGACGAAGATCCCGCCGGGCGGCTCGTTGTGGAGATCCGCCTTTTCGCCGCCCCGGCGGCATGCTGGTGAGCCCGGCAAACCGTCGAGTCGACGTTCACGTCCCAGGTGATCAGACCCTTCGCGTTTCGCCTCGGCCTGGAGCTGAGTGACGATCCGGGCCAAAGTGCCGTTCCGCTGCCAGCGCCGGAGTGTGGTCGTAGACCCGGTCCCACGGCCCGTACCTTTCGGGCACGTCCCGCCACGGGGCCGCCGGTCCGGGTCCGCCACCGTATGCCGTCTATCAGCTGCCGCCGCGCCACCACTGGCGGGCGGCCCGGCTTGATGCCCCGCGGCAGCAGCGGCTCCAGCCGGGCCCATTGGCCGCCCGTCAGATGGCCACGTCCCACAGAACGTGTTCACTCAGGACCAAGATCTACTTTCGCAGCAGACCCTAGGTGGGGGCGGACTTGGAAGGCGGGCCGACTGCGCTGCTCTGCCTTGTCCCCTTCGGAGCGGTGGCCGGCGTCAGTGACGGGTGATGTTCTGCGCCTGCAGACCGCGCGGGGACTGGCTGATGTCGAAGACGACCCGCTCACCTTCGCAGAGTTCGCGGTAGCCGGTGCCGACGATGTCGCGATAGTGGGCGAAGACGTCCGGGCCGTCGCCGTCCTGGGCGATGAATCCGGAGCCCTTCTCGGCGATGAACCACTTCACGGTGCCCCTGGTCAATTCCGCCACCTCCTGCGCCGACGCCAGCCGGCCGCCTGCATGCGGCCGGGCCTACCACTCCTACCGCGCCACGCGCGTCGGTCTTCCAGGCCACACCATGGACGCGCCTACCTCGCCCGGGCGGCGTCCACTCCGTCGGCGACGGGGAACACGCCCAGGGCGCCGGTCAGCTCCACCCAACCGCAGCAGCCGGGCGGGCAGCGGGCCCGTGAGTACCGTCGGGAGCCGTCGGGAGCCGCAGCAGCTCGTTCAAGGATGCGGAGTCGGCGAACCCGACCTCGCAGACGTCCACCACCACCTCGGCGACTTCGCCGTCGCCGACCGCGGCTTCGCACGCGGCGGCCAACGGCGCCAGCACGTCCTGGTCGAAGTCCCCACACCTGAGCACCCGCACACCATCTTTGTCCGCCAACACCTCCACCACCCGAACACCCTCCTCGCGCTCCAGCCCGCGCCTGGGACGTCCACGGCAAAGCAAGCATCCCTGCACCGTGCCGCAAGATCTCCGCCCGCCAGCGAACGGCCCGTCCGGGCCGCCCGTCCGAGCCGTCCGCCGCGCAGCACCATGCGAATTTATGTGGCCAACCACCTTTCTTGTGGTACGTTTACGTGGCTGGCAACGTAAATCTCGTTCCCCCTCAGCCACGGAGTGTCCCCGTGACCGCACACCCCATGCCACCCCGGTCCGTTCGCAAGCCGCCACGGCGAATCGCCGATGTGCTCCTGCATCCGCGACGCGGCAGCCCATGCGCGTCCCATCCGCCCCGCTCATACTTCGCCGGCCACCTAAGTGCGTGTTAGGTGTATGTCTCCGGCCTCCCCATGGCCGCTTGGCACCGCCGATCCAGGAGCTTCCATGTCCGCCGCCGCCCGGCCGCCTGTCCCGTCCACCGCACGATCTGGACGCCTCAGCTACGCGATCTTCACCCTTGCCCGCGCCCACCGCGCCCACGCCGCAGGCATGCTCCGCGAGCTCGGCCTCCACCCCGGCCAGGAGCTGCTGCTGATGCAGCTCTTCGACCGCGACGGCCAATCCCAGTCCGAGCTCCTCGAAAGCGTCGGCCTGGACCACTCGACCGTCTCGAAGTCGGTCAAGCGCATGCAGGAAGCCGGACTGCTGACCCGCACCCCGTCCGAGCACGACCGCCGGGTGATGAACGTCCACCTCACCGACCAAGGGCGGGCTCTCAGGCGTCCCATCGAAAGGATGTGGGCCGCCCTCGAGGCCACCGCCATCGAGGGACTCGACCCGGCCGCCGTCGAAGCCTTCGTCGCCACGGCCGTGGCCATCGAACAGTCCATCTACGGAATCGACCGCGCCGGCACCACCAGCGGCACCGACACCGGCACCGGCACCGGCACCGGCCGGCCCACCGGGCGAACCCACCGACCATGACCCTTCAGGAGCACACCCATGCGCGCCGTCGTCTTCGACCGCTTCGGCGGACCCGAGGTCCTGCACGAAGCCGAACAGCCCGTCCCGTCTCCCGGGCGCGGCCAGATCCGCGTCCGCGTCCGTGCCGCCGGCGTGAACCCGGTGGATGCAAAGATCCGTTCCGGAGCAATGGAGCACATCTTCCCCACCCCCCTTCCCGCGGTCCTGGGCTCGGAGTTCGCCGGAACCGTCGACGCCCTCGGCGAGGGCGTCGAGGACGTGGCGGTCGGCGAGGAGGTGCTGGGCTGGGCCGACACCGGCGCCTACGCCGAATTCGCCCTCGCCTCCCGCTACGCCGCCAAGCCCCGCGAGCTGTCCTGGCCGGAAGCCGCCTCGCTGCCCGTGGCCGGGGACGCCGCCCGGCGCGTGCTGCGCCGGCTGGCCGTCGCCGAGGGTGAAACCCTGCTCATCCACGGGGCGACCGGCGGGGTGGGCACGATGGCCGTGCAACTCGCCGTCCAACAGGGCGTCCGCGTGATCGGCACTGCCAAAGCCGCCAACCATGACTACCTCGCCTCCCTCGGCGCCACCCCCACCCGGTACGGGCCCGGCCTCGTCGAGCGCGTCCGCGCCCTCGCCCCCGGCGGCCTCCACGCCGTCTTCGACGCCGCCGGGAAGGGCGCCCTGCCCGACTCCGTGACGCTGCTGGGAGGCACCGACCGCATCGTCACCATCGCCGACTTCACCGCCTCGGCACTCGGCGTCGCCTTCGAGTCCGGGCCGCAGTTGCGCGACCCCGCCGACCTGGCCGCGCTGGCCCGCCAGGCTGCCTCGAGGAAGCTCACCGTCACCGTCGCCGCCACCTACCCGCTCGAGGACGCCGCCCTGGCCCACGAGGCCGGCGCATCGGGCCACACCCGCGGCAAGCGAGTCCTGACCCTGCCTTGAGACACCGGCCGCAGCGATCCGCAGGCGTACTGGTTCCGGACGTGCCCCGGCCAGGGCGCAGTCCGCAACGCAACGGACAACCAGAAAGGACACCCGTGAGCGCGTACATCGTGATCGACCTCGACATCCATGATCCCGACAGCTTCCAGCGTTACGCCGACGCCGTGTTACCGCTGATGCGCGAGGCGGGGGGGCCGAAACCTCGTCGTGGACCGGGCTCCCGTCGTGCTGGAAGGCGACTGGCGCCCGTCGACACTCGTCATCCACGAGTTCCCCGACCGGGCCGCCGCCCAAGCCTTCTGGGATGCGCCCGCCTACCAGCCCCTCAAAGCCCTCCGGCGCAAGCACTCCTCCGTCCGGGTCGTGGTTGGCGCCGGCTGACCGACTCGGCCGGTACGGGCCGGCGCCGGCCCGTCCGCCGGGGCACACGGCCCGTCCCCGCAAACGATTCGTCCCCTCCCCCCGATCAAAGGAGCATCACACCATGAAGGTTCTGCGCAACAAGCCGGCAACGACGGCAGCCGCCTTGGGAGCGGCCATCGGCCTACTGGCCGCGGCGGCACCGAGCGCGCACGCGGCCGGCAGCTACAACATCCGCATCGACGTACGCGAGACGGCGTTCGTCTCCGACTACTGCCTCCTGACGGACACCAGCGGAAACGGCCGGGCCCACTGCAGCGGCAACAAGGGGGCGTTCACCTCCTTCCGCCTGGGCGCGGTCCACAACCCCGGCGACAGGACCTGGATCGACGTCAACATCGTGGGCGGCAAGGACCGCAAAGGGATAGACCTGCGCGGCAAGCACTACCTGCGGATCTCCGGCAACCTGGCCGCCGTGCAGGTGTGCGGCTGGTCCAGCCTCGCCGCCTACGACAGCGGCCAGGCCGGCGCCTCCCTCCACGGCACCGGCTTCTGCCCCGGCGGCTGAGCCAGCCCGGCGGACCGTGCTCGTCCGGGTGGTCCACCGAAACGGACGCCGACGCGCTCGCCGTTCCGGCAGCCGGTGGCCCACCCCGCCCACCCCGAGGTCCCCCACCCGGCCCGGGGGCACGGGCCGCGCGACGGACCCGCCGCTCCCAAGAGGCCATCTCATTTGGCGAGTCAGCGGTAGCAGACGAGGGTGCAGGCGGCGATGTTGGTCGCACCCGCTCAGCCGGCCGAAGTGTTCTGTGTCGCCTCGCGTGCCTCGGCGAGGGCTCGCTGCCTGAGGTTGCCGCCGAACAACTGAATCGTGGTGGCGGCCAGGATGTCATCCGTGCCGATGGTCCGCCTGTCCCCCGTGCGGGCGGACCAGGCCCGAAGGGAATCCTTGAGCAAGGGGGTTGGGGCCGGTTCGCCCGACATCACAAGGGTGACCGTACCGAAACGTTTGACCCCGCCCTCGCGGACGACCATGGCCGCGTCCCGGGCGAGGTCCGTCAGGAACACGCTCGCAATTCCGTCCAGGTCACGGACCATCGCCGGGACGGCCGTCGCCCCCTGGCTCCGCAGCAGCTTCTTGACCCCGGCCTCGAACCTGTGGGCGCCGACCACTGCACTCGGCTTGCGTGACCTGCTGCGCTTACGAGAAGGCACGATGACACCCTCGGCGTCGTACAGGACACCGGTCAGGCCTCGAAACGTCGGGCTGTGATCGTACCACTTCTCCCCCACCTCGAGCTCGACGTTCCGGTCGATCGCCGAAAGTAGGTCCCTGGGAATCAGCTTCTTCCGGGCCTCCTTCGCCGCCGCTCCCCTCGCGCCGTCGATGATCTCCGTCAGCACTGTCCGCGTCACCGACGCGGCGGCCCACGCGGCCGACCGAGAGACGTGCATCGGAGTCACGTCCCTGAACACCGCTTTGACGAGAGAAGGCTTGAACGGCGAGACATCCATGACCGAGGCGGTCTCGGGACCGCTGCGCTCAGGGCGTGCGGGCTGTGCGGTCATCGGAGGAAACGCTCCCTGCTGTCGGAGTTAAACATCATCTCATTCGGCGTCCTGTGTAGCCGTCGAACGGGGCGGGGATCGTTGGGCGGCTGGAGCCGGATGAGTTGTGGGAGCAGTTCCAGCGGGTGGTGCCGGAAGCGCCGTCACGGCCGCAGGGCGACGGCCGGCGTCGGCATGGCGACCGTGAGGCACTCGCTGCGATCGTGTTCGTCGCCACCACGGGCCGTACCTGGCAGCAGCTACCCCATCGTTCGGGCCATCGGGAGCGACAACCCACCGACGCTTCTCCGAGTGGACGAAGGCCAGGGTGCGGGCCAAGCTGCACCGTCTGGTCCTCGACGAGCTCGGCGCCCGTGGGGAACTGGACTGGTCCCGCTTCGCGATCGACTCGGTGAACATGCGGGCCCTGAAAAGGGGGACCTGACGGGCCCGAATCCTGTCGACAGGGGCAAGTTCGGATCGAAGATCCACTTGATCACGGAGCGGACCGGTCTGCCCCTCTCCGTCGGAATCTCGGGCGCGAACCCGCACGACAGCAAGGCCCACGAACCCCTCGCCCGCGGAATACCACCCATCCGCACCCGCCACGGGCACCGACGACGCAAGCCCGCCAAGCCCCACGCCAACAAAGGCAACGACTACGCCCACCTGCAGAAATGGTTACACGAACGCGGCATCACACACCGCATCGCCCGCAGGGGCATCGAGTCCTCGCAGCGACTGGGCCACCACCGCTGAACCATCGAACGCACCATGCCCTGACTCGCCGGCTATCGCCAACTCCACCGACGCTACAAACGCAAAACCGAACACTTCCTCGCCTGCACCAGCATCGCCTGCACCCTCATCTGCTACCGCAGACTCGCCACATGAGGTGACGCCTTAGGGCTGCTCCCAGGGGATGCGGCGCAGCCCCAGGTCATCCAGCAGGTATGTCGCGTCGTCCCGGCGGATCGCATCAGTCGCAGCGATTGCCTCCAGTTCGCCCAGGAGGCGATCGCGGTCATCCGCGGGCAGCTGCCTCAGCCAGTGCACGATGCGGGGGAAGTCCATGTCGAGGTTGGCGTAATCGAGCGAGACCAGGATTTCGGCACGCGCGTTCTCGTAGGTCGCTGGCTTCGCGCTCTCCAGAGCTTCCGGCTCTCTCCACTTGCTGAACACGCGACGCACTATACGTCGCAGAGGGGCAACCCTGCGCCGACGAAAGGCCGAGCACTTCGCTGCCTTCGCCAGCGTTGCCGCAGCCGCCTTCTAGTTCAGCAACAGTGCTGAACCTATTGCTCGGGTGGTGGTCCATCTGTGTCACGCCATGACACTTGAGAGAAGGGTGATCTGGCAACCGAACTGGCGACCTGCCGTGAGTGGTCACCGGGGGCATAATCGCGCCAGGCTCCTCCGGCCTCGGCGGCGAGCTGGGCGGTGGTCTTGTCGGGTAGCCGAGCAATGGGCGCGCAACCACGGGTGCGGGCGCCTGAAGCCGAGGTGGCGGATCGCTGCCGTGCGTCCTCGCAGGGTGGGAAAGCCCAGGTGGCGGAGGCGAACTTTGAGGGTGTTCGAGGTCATGGGCTGTCCGGCCCGAGGGCTGGGTACTGGGCCTCAGGATCGACTCGTTGCCCCTTTGGCGCATGTCTCGGCGTGTTCAGGTCGAACTCGCCGACTCGTTTCTCTTCAAAGTGAGATGAGGATGGAGAAGAAGTTCCCGGAGCCGCTGGATTGATGTAGGTGGGACGGGGTGTGCCAACCCACTCATGCCGCGAGCCTAGTCAACCAGGACTCCCGTGCCCAACCGGTTACTCAGCGTGCCCTCACCACAGACGCCCCGCCCGGGACGTGGTCAATGTTCACGAGAACGGGAGGCACCTCGTGGACCCTCCCGTCAGCCGAGTGAAGGTAGGCGTCGGCTGGGCCGCGCGCCGACGTCAGCGCGCCCCGTAGTGTGGTCTGATGTTCGATCGCTTGGAGATCAAGGTGTTGCCGCCGGGACCCCTGTTCCCTGCCCAGGTGCGGTTCTGGGTCAACGGTGAGGACGTGGTCGAAGCGGCGGTCGGCGACGGCGGCCGCGGACCGTACGCGGCTCATGCGCTGCCGGCCGACCGCCCCAGCCCTCTCCGGGCGACGGGTGAGGCACGCCGTTTGGAGCTGGGGAACCCGACTGCACCGGTGGCTGCTGCGGCTTCCCGGCCGTCGTCGTGCAGCGGTTTGGGGAGATCGTGCAGTGGTCGGACTGGGAGGTTCCTTGGGAGGACCACAGAGCCATGCCCTACCCGCCGCCGGAGCTCCACTTCGATGCGGGTCAGTACGACGCCGAACTGGCTCGCGCTGAGGCGGACCGCTGGTGGCAGGTGTACTCGTAGCCCAGCACGGCGCGCCTCCGACCGGCCGCGGGTGTACTGGAACGCCGGTACCGCCCGACTGCTGCCCCGGCTACTCAAGGGCCGCGTCCGCGGGCCCGTGTTCGTGGCCCACCGCCGTCCCGGCCCCGGCAAGGTGGTCAGCCCGCGCGACGTTTGCCCGGACGCCGGGCTCGCCCGCCTCTCCTGCGGGCAGGCCCGCGCACTGCTGGACGAGCACACCGCGGTGCGCGGGCCGGACACCGGCTGGGACCTGCTCGAGTACGGCCATTCCGGTCTGACCCACCTTGGTGAGGCAGGGGCCAGTCTGCTGATGCTGATGGCGAAGTCGCGGCACAAGAAGACGGAGAACGTCCGCCGCTATTTCAAGCCGTCTCCGGAAGCGATCGCCGAGGTCACGCCTGCTCGCGCCCGGCGACAGCAGGCGCTGAAGTCCGCTCAGCCTGTCCCGGAGGCGTATTCGCTCGGGCGCCTGCGACTCACCGGAGCACGACCGTGACGCCGCACCTTTCGAGGAGCCGGACGATGTCCTCGAAGTAGGAGAGCCCATCCTCCGGATTCTCCACGACGTCTGCCAGCGCGCGGCGCGCGGTCTCGGAGTCGTGCCAGATCAGGATGAAGGGCGGGGCCACTCCGAATCCACCGCCCAGGCAGTCCTTGAACGCGTTCCACTCCCGGCCGAAGTAGCGGCCGGGCCCGAGCAGGGCCTCGGCGATTGCGCAGTGCAGCCCGGCAACGTCCGTGACGAATCGGCCGTCGAGATGGTGCTCACCGCCAGACCGATCCGGCCGGGGCGCGGGCACCCGCCAGGCACGAGTGGTGAGGTCGAGCCACGCGGCCCTGCCCTGCGAGTCGTACGGCGCCCACAGGTTGGGCTCGGTGGGCGAGCCCTGATACCACTCGGCCCAGATCGGGCGGGCCGCCAGCGATGGCCGATCGTCGCCACCATCGGTAAGGGTGATGTCGACGAGGGCGCCGCCGAGCACGGACGGTCGTGCTCCGGTGATGGCCAGGCCCACGGAGCGGGAGGCCATCACGGCGCCATGACGATCCAGAACCAGGAGGTAGGCCCAGTCCCGCTCCGACCGACTGGGTCGCCGCAGCGCTGCGAGCAGGGGCTCCGCAGGCTCGCAGCCGATCAGCTCCATCGGAACGGGGGCCGGGTCCACCCGCGCCTTGAACAGGCCGTCCACGACGGAGCACTGGCCTGCACTTGCCGCAGCAGCCGTCGTTCCCGCGAAGAGCTCGAAGCGCGGCGTCGCAGGTAGTTCGAAGAAGCTCTCCTCGTTCCTGACGCCGGCGCCGAGCACGATGTCGTACCGTTCCGGATCGGCTGAGTGGGGCTGGTGGGCCAGCACGACCGCATCGACGAGAGTCCACCACTGCACGGGCTTCTCGTCGTCCCAGACTTCGACGCACACGTCGCCCAGACCCCGTAGCGAGACGTCGGGCCCAGCCAGTACCTCGCTCAGGAGACCGTCGGGGCGGCATCCGCGGAGGGTGAGGACCTCCCGCGGCGGCGGGACCGGGTCGACGAAAAATCCTTCGACGCCCGCGCACCTCCCCCAGAGCTGTTCCACGCCATCCTCGTCCTCCTGAACCAGGAGGTACTTCACCGGGAAGCCCCGGTCCCACATGGCGTGATCTGCGATGCGCACCCAACCCCCGAACATATGAGCAGCCTTCGCGCCAAAGATACGGACCCACCTGGCCCGGGGAGGACAGAGGATGGTTGCTCGCCCCCGATTACGTCTCCTCGGCGGCGCTCAGCTCGCGCAGGGGGCCCAAGCCGCCAGGCAGTTCGGGCAGCTGGAACGAGTATCGGCCGAGCATGTTGACGTGGTGCCGCACGAACGGGGAGAGCCGGGCGACGTCCTCCTCGCGGACGTCGAAGCCGTCGGCCCGGAGCTGGGCGACGGCGGCATCCATGTACCGGGTGTTGAAGAGGACCAGGGCGTTGAGGACCAGGCCGAGGGCGCCGATCTTGTCCTCCATCCCGTCCTGATAGCGCTGGTAGAACTGCCCGGCCCGGCCGTGGAAAGATCCCGAGCGGGAGCGGCGGGCCGAAGCCGAGCGGCACGAAGCCGAGCGGCGGGAACAGACGGGCATGGACGCCGACAACCGATGGAAGCCCGTGCATCTCGTGCGAGAGGCCCGTACGGTGCTCGCCCGCGCCGGCTGCAAGGCGGTGAGCATAGCCCTGAGTTCCGGAGCGCGACTGACCACTGGCAGCCGCGGCAGGCCGTCCTCTACCAGCTCGCCGCACTGGCTGCGTAGGTGAGAGCGAAGAGCGAATGTCGGTGGTTCCTGGCATCGGTTCGCTGTCAAGAGGCCCAGGAATGTCGATGAGAAGTAGCAGCGCCTGAGAGCGGTGAGTCCGGTCGGGATGGCATCCCGCCGAGTGGTGTAGGGGCCGTGAAGAACTGGTAGCGGGGGCTGGCGATGGCGAGCACCGTAGCGTTCGACATATCCGATCGACACCCTGATCGTGATGGCGTTAGCTGGCCGGCATGCCAGAACTGCGTACCGATCGTCTCCTGCTCCGCCGGTGGCGGGAGTCCGACCTCGAACCGTGGGCGGCGATGAACGCCGACCCCGAAGTCCGAGAACACCTGGGGGCACTGCTGACACGGGAGCAGAGCGATGCCGCGGTGGAACTCATGCAGGCCGAGTTCGACGAGCGAGGCTTCGGGTGGTGGGCGCTCGAAGCACGGGAGACCGGTGAGTTCATCGGCCGCGTCGGCTTGGACGAGGTGGACGAGGACATGCCGTTCGCGGGGGTGGACATCGGGTGGCGGTTGACCCGTTCGGCGTGGGGGCACGGTTACGCCACCGAGGCCGCCCTGGCCTCCCTGGCCTTCGCTTTCGAGGTCCTCGGGCTGCCGGAGGTCGTTGCGTCGACGACCGTCGACAACGTTCGTTCCCAGGCAGTGATGCGCCGGATCGGCATGACCCGGGACCCGGCCGACGACTTCGAGGACCCGAGCGTGCCCGAAGGGCCGCTTCGCCAGTGTGTGCTGTACCGGACCCCGCGAGATGGCCACGGGCCACACCATGCGGCGGGACACGACCCCGGCCCCCTCGTTGTCCAGAGCCCAGCCATGGTCCCGAAGCAAGCATCCGGGCGCTCCCAGCGACATCACTCTCCCGTGAAAGAGGGTGCTCTCGCAGCTGAGCTGCAGGCGCTCTCATAACTCGGTTCTGGCACAGATCTTGGGGAGTCGTCACGGAGCGTCATCCCAGCGTTCGATTGTGAGGGTCTCAGGAGACCGCCGCGTGTCCGGTCCGTCTCCCCAGTACCCGCCCACGAGCCGGGGAGCCAGCGACAGGCGGCCGGGTCCGGCAGTAGTCGATCTTGACGTGCCCGATGTGTGTGGTGTCGAGTTGACGGTGAGAAGTGGCACCAGCGCATAGGGGATCGACATGTTCATAGCAGAAGAGGGCGTTTTCGATCCTGTTGAGATGCTGAACCTCTACGACTCGGTCGGCTGGGAGGGCTACACCAGCGACGTCGACAAGCTCTGTCGCGGTCTCGTGAACTCTCACCTCGTCATCACGGCACGAGATGGATCGGGAACGCTCCTCGGACTGGCCCGGACCATCTCCGACGACGAGCACATCTGTTACGTCCAGGACGTCGCGGTCAATCCGGCGAACCACAGGCAGGGGGTTGGCCGGGCACTGGTCGAGCACTTGATGCGGCGCTACTCCCACTGCCGATTCTTCCTTCTGTCCACGGACCACGAGTCGTCACCAGAGGGCAAGCGCAACCACGCGTTCTACCGGAGCCTGGGCTTCCTGTCCTACGAGGAGAAGGAGATGGCAGGCTTCGGACTGCCAAGGAACCGCCCCGACCTGCGCGATACGGCTCCATAGGCAAAAGACCTTGACGAGCTCCGGATTGTTACTGGAGGAGGTGCTGTCGCTCGACGCCGTGCGCGAGCGCACAGGTCGCAACCGCATGGAGGTCGCCTACCTCGGCGACGTCCTGGTCGGCTGCGCCACCGTACGCCCGCCCATCAAGGACAACGGCGCCACCGCCACGGTCATCGCCCGCGTCCTGCCCGCGAGTACCGTCGCCGCGGGCTCGGCACCCAACTCTACGAGCGTGCGCTGGGGCAGGCCCGTGCGCTGGATGCCAAGGTGATCGAGACCGTGGTACTGGCCTCCAATGCGGATGGCCTGCACTTCGCAGAACAGCACGGCTTCGTCGAATTCGAACGTTATCTGCTGCGCGAGGGCGACACCGTGCCCTGGATCGACCTGCGCCTGACCTGACGCCGTAGAAGCCCTGACGAGCTCGTGCCTGGTTGGCGGTGCAACGTCGAAAGGTGCAGGTCTGGGCGGCCAGCCCCTGGCGCCCCGCATCGGCGCGGATCTCGATGGGTGGGGCGCCAGCCAGATGCTTGACCAGGCCCAACTGCCGCGCCGGGGTGATTCTGATGGCAGTCGACGGCGCCTGGGAGTAGATCCTGGCCGCTGTTCTGGCAGCGGCGGATCCCGCTGACGACATCGAGTCGTCAGAGCACATCAGCACGCCGCTGGAGCACCCGAAAAGGGGCGGCAGGCTCCGGCGGGCCCGCCGATCACGCGCTCGGACGCTCCCGCGGCGGGCTGAGCACCAAGGTCCACCTGGCCGCGGACGGCGGTGCACGGCCTTTGGCCTTCGCCGTCACCGCAGGCCAAGCCGGCGACGCACCAGCTTTCGAGACGCTGATGGCCCGCATCCGCGTGTCCCTCAGCGGCCCGGGCAGGCCTCGAACCCGGCCCTTCGCCGTGCTGGCCGACCGCGCCTCCTCTTCCCGCCCCATCCGCAGCCGTCTGCGGCGCCGGGGAATCCGGGCGGTCGTCCCGCAACCGTCCGACCAGATCGGCCAACGCCGGCGGCGAGGCCGCCGAGGCGGCCGCCCGCCCGGCTTCGACCGTGAGGCCTACAGGCAGCGCAACACCGTCGAGCGCTGCCTCAACCGCCTCAAGCAGCGGCGCGGCCCGGCCGCACGAACGACAAACTTGCCATCGCTCACCAGGTCGCAATCCACCTCGCCGGCATCCTCATCTGGGCTCGACGCTGACCAAAGAGACAGAACCTGGCCCCACCCACGCACCCGCCCCCGCCCGCAAACCCGCCCGCACCCGTCGCCCCCCATACCTCTCGATACCCCGCTCTCCTCACGCCAGTTCCAAGTCATCGCTGCCAGTGCCCGTTGCCGACTTGTTAGTGATCCGTTGTTGCAGGGCGGCACTCTGGTCCTCAGTTGACCGTGCTGCTCCGAGCTGGCCGGACGGGGGTGACGCCGCATGAGGATGCGTCGCCTCCAGCCGGCCGTCTGGGCTCGGAGCGAAGTTCCAGATGCGTGAGGTTGCACCCGTGAGGATCAAGAAGTTCGTCAAGAGAGCCGGATTCGTTGCTGCCGGTACCACTCTCGCCGTGGCTTCATGGAGCGCTCCCGCCAACGCGGTGCCCGGAGCCCCCTGGATCGGCTACGGCAAGACGAACACGTACAACGGCGTCAAGTGTTTCCAGGTGCTGGCCAACTCGCTGCACTGGCAGACCGGTTATCACACGGTCGACGAGGACGGCCTGTTCGGCCCGGACACCTACGGCGCGATCAGGGCGTTCCAGGACTGGGCCGGCCTCCCCCAGGACGGCGTCGTAGGCCCCGACACGGGTTCCGCGATTCTCAGCGCGACCCAGGACGGGGACGGGAACGGCTGCTACTCCTACCTTCCCAGCCACAACTGAAGGGTCCATCAGATCCAGCAGATCGAGGGCCGGCGTCGCCTCATGGCAGAGTTCAGCCGGCACCAGCACCGGCGTCCGCCTCAGTTCCGGCCCCGGCCGCTGATCCCACTGCGCGGAACCTCTCTCAGGTGTCGTTCTGAGACTGCGCGAAGAAGATCCAGCACGACATCGCCTCGACGACCGGCATCGACGCGACGGACTGGAACGACGGGGGCCTTCGCCGACGGGTAGTTCGGCCCGCTCACCGGCCGCTGCATGCGCGCATCTCGTCCCTCGCAACACCTTTCGAACACCTCTCAGGCCCTCTGCAGCCCTCTGACGCCCTCTGACGCCCTCTGACGCCCTCTGACGCCCTCTGACGCCCTCTGCGGCCCTCTGCGGCCCTCTCATGCACCTCACAACATCTCTCGACTCCCCACTCGTGAAAGGGGTCTGGCAGTCATGCCCGAAGCAACCCGACAGCCCCGACCTGTCGCGGCCGTCACGGACGCCACATCCGGGAAACCGTCCTTGCGCCTCTTGGCTTTCGCCCTCGCGTTCGTGACGCTCGTGGCGGGCCTGGTGCTCGGCCCGGCACAGACGGCGCAGGCCGCGGACGTCCCCCTGCTCCAACGCGGCCTCGCGGGTCTCAGCTACCTGCCGATGAGCGGGGTGGACGGCGTCGCCGGCCCCCAGACGGCCGAATCCGTACGGCACTTCCAGAGCGACAACGGCCTGGAGGTCGACGGTCAGGCGGGCCCCCTCACCATGGCCGCGCTGCTGGCCAAGGTGAAGCAGGTCCAGTCGGCCGCCGGTACCGGCGCCGACGGCGACTACGGACCCGCCACCCTCAGCGCCGTACGGGCCTACCAGAGCGCCCGCGATCTCGACGTGGACGGCATCGCCGGCCCGCAGACCATGGGTGCGATGGGCATCGACCGCATCACCGCCAGCGGTCAGGGCACCAGCTCGAACACCCGTCTCCTCCAGCGGAACCTCGCCGGCCTCGGCTACCTGCCCTTGAGCGGTGTCGACGGCGTCTACGGCCCGATCACCAAGAACGCCGTCCTGTCGTTCCAGAGCGACAACGACATCGCGGTGGACGGCATCGCCGGCCCGCAGACCAACGGCACCCTCGCCGCCAAGGTCAAGCAGGTCCAGTCGGCGGCGGGCACCCCCGCCGACGGGGACTACGGCCCGGCCACCCTCAGCGCCGTACGCTCCTACCAGGCGGCCCGCAACCTTGAGGTCGACGGCATCGCCGGTCCCCAGACCATGGCCGCGATGGGCATCGCCCGCGAGATCGGCACCACCACCCCGGGCGGCCAGCCCAGCGGCGGCACCCCCAGCCTTCCCCCGCTGACCGGCAGCGTCCGCGACAAGATCGTCCAGGCCGCGCGGCACGAACTCGACCGGGGCGTGCGCGAGTGGGGCAACAACTGCAATCCGTACGGCGCCTGCGAGGCGTGGTGCGCCCACTTCGCCAGCTGGACCTGGCAGCAGGCCGGGATCAACTACCACACCGCCTTCACCGGCAACTTCTACTACTACGGCCGTGACCACGGCACGCTCACGACCGACGTACGCAACTCCAACCCGCAGCCCGGCGACGTGGTCCTGTTCGGCACCGGCCCGTCGAGCACCAGCACGAGCACCCACATCGGCGTCGTCGAGCGCAACAACGGCGACGGCACCGTGACCACCATCGAGGGCAACTACCAGGACCGCGTCGCACGCGTCATCCGCCCTCTCAACAGGGGGATCTACGCGGTCGTCGCCCCGCCCGGTGCCTGACGCACGAAGCACGCATCTCCCACACAACCCAGAAAGGCGCACCATGAAGAAGATCCGCACCACCGCGACGAGGACACTCGCAACGATCGCTGCGGCAGTGGCGACGGCGACCGTGCTCGGCGCCGGCCCGGCCCACGCCGCGGTCGACGACGGCCGCCTGTTCTACTGCGTGCAAGAGGTGGGCACGTCCTACTACGGGGACGTCAGCATCCCCGACGTGATGCTCTCGTACGGCTCGACCGGTATCTGCGTCGAGGAGCTGCAGTCGGACCTGCTCGCCGTAGGGGTCGTCCCCGCGGCAGACCGACCCGGGTTCATCGACGGTGACTTCGGCCCCAAGACGCGTACGGCGGTCATGGAGTTCCAGCGCAGGGCGAACGTGGCCGGTGGAGCCGACGGGATCGTCGGCCCGCACACCTGGTACAGGCTCCTGAACGCGGCGTACTTCGAGTGAGCGCCCCCGGCATGAATCGAGGAACCGTGCGAACGACGACCCGCGCGCGCCGGGCAGCCCTTCGTACAGCCGTGGTCGCGGCCGCACTGTTCGCCACGGCGGCCGTGGCCGCCCCCCACGCGTCCGCGCAGGACCACCTGGGCACCTGCATGGACCAGGAGGGCGTCCGGTACTCGACGTGGAACGGCTGGCCGGTTCCCGACGTGACGCTGCGGGAGGGGTCGACCGGAGTCTGTGTCAGGGCCCTGCAGGAGGCCCTCGTGACCGTGGGCTACGTGCACTCCTGGGACGCTGCCACATTCGTCGACGGCGACTTCGGCCCCAAGACCCTGGACGCGGTCCTGAGATGGCAGGCGTCGTACCCGGCCGCCACCGGCGGGGCCGACGGCATCGTCGGTAACAGGACCTGGGGCTACCTCCTGGCCAGCGCCCAGGGCTGACGCCCGCCGGCCAAGAGGACCGCCTGCGGATGAAGTCCCTTCGGGAGCGGCCGGTGAGGATCGGCCGCTCCCTACGGGCGGTACCGCGACAGGGCCGAAAGGCGGACCGTCGCGGTGACGCAGCCCGCACCCGAGGGCGACGACGGCCGCGATCCGGTGCCCCAAGGTGGCCGTGGGGCGGGGCTCGGTCAGCGACAGCATCTGCCGTGGCGCATAGGGGAGTTCCAGGTTCAGTGCGCGGACCTGTCGGTACGCGGGTTCCCATGATCACCGTATGATGATTTTCGGCCTGGCCGAGATGGACAGTTCGGCCCAGGATGCTGCGGGGGGCGTCTCAGGCTCTTGTTGTGCACCCCGCGTGAGGAGAGTCTGTGAAGCGTCGGCTTACCGCTCTGGGTATGACTGCCCTGTCGATCGGCACAATGATTGGCTTTGCTCCAACTGCAAGCGCCGCAACCCCTGTCTGCAACGGCCAAATGCGTGTCGCGGTCGGTTCCTACAATGTGTGGGCTCCCACGAACGAGGCCCCTTGGCTCACTCTCACCACCAACTGTGTCATGCGCCAGGGCATGGCAGGTATGGACCGCGGTGCCATCAGTGCGCTTCAGTACGCACTCAGGGTGTGTAACGGCGCCAATGGTCTGGCCAATGACGGCCAGTTCGGTCCTCTCACGACTCAGGCGGTGCGGGACTTCCAGGCTCGCGTCGGGATCTCCGCAGACGGTGTCTACGGCCCTCAGACGCGGCGTGCGATGTACTGGCCCGCCATCGAGAACGGCCGGTGTCAGAAGATCGCCTGACCCGGTGGCTTCGGCCTGTTGGGGAGGAGCGGAGCGGACACCCCAACAGCCTTAGCTTGTTCTTTATCTACCAAGATCTTCCAGGCTTGCCGATGGCTTTGAGGGTCTCGGGGCGTTTGACGGTTTTGCCGACGTCGTAGCGGGGTGCCCGGTGCCTGTTCTTGGCGCCGGGTGGCCGTCCGGGTCCGGTGCCTCGGGGTTTGGGAACACGGGCCGGACAGGCGAGGTGAGCGCGGATGTTCCTGAACCCCCGGCGGACCCGGGCCGGGGTGAGCCGGTTGGAGGCGGTGGGCTTCTCCCAGGGCCGGCGGAGGTCCGCGGCCAGCGGCCGGGCGAGCCGGAGCTGGGTGTGAGCGACGATCAGGATCCAGGTCCAGCGGTCCGCCGCCTCGGGAGTACGGAGTTTCGGGGTGGTCCAGCCGAGGGTCTGTTTCGCGAAGCGGAAGGTGTGCTCCAGGTCGAAGCGGCGGAGAAACGCCTGCCAGAAGCGGTCCACGTCGTCCGGGGTGGCGCCGGTCTTCGAGGACCATAACCACACCGGCGGAGCGTCCCGGTCCTTCAACAGGTGCTCGACCTTCAGCCGTATCAACGTGCCTTCTACCACAGGCAGTTCACCGTCGTGGTCGAGCCATGAGGAGCGGTGGGTGAGTCGGGGGTGAACCCGGTCCCATGCCTGGGTTTCGGCCTTGCCGTAGTTGGTGGTGTCGGTGACCGTGGTGATCGCGGGCTCGGGCCAGGTCTCCGGCTTGGTGAAGCGGAACTCGGGGCCGTGTTTGGGCGGCCGGCCGTTGACGCCGTGCATCCTCGGCGGTTTCGGCAGCCGCATGACGCGGTCGGAGCGGACCCGGCCGACCAGCTCGACCGGCAGGTCGCGCAGGACCCAGGCCAGGCGGGTGACGTCGTAGCCGGCATCGCTGACGATCACGATGGCCGAGTCCCCGGCCTGCCACTGCCCTGCGGCGATGAGCCTTTCAACGACTCCTCGCAGCTGGGTGGCGGTGACCGCGGTCGCGTCGTCGACCGGTCCAAGCCGGACCGCGTCCAGGACCGCAGTCCATGACGTGGCGCCCGGCTCCAGCACGGCCACGAAGGAGTACGGCCAGCCAGGAATGAACTGCGAGGCCGTCTTCGCCCGGCCGTAGACGTGACAGAACAGTCGATCGGCCGAGCACGGCGCGTCCGAGCGGAGCCACGGCGACACATCGACCGCCAGGACCAGGCGCCCGCCGTCGAAACGCGGCAGCGGCAGCCCGGCCAGCACCGTCCGCAGCCGATCGACGTCGATTTGGCCGTGGTTCAGACCGCCGTACATCGCTCCGTGCCCACGACGATGCTCGGGCAACAGCGTCAAGTCCACCGGCGACTTCACCGCACCGTCCGCACACAGCACCGCGTCCGCCAGCTCGAACAGTTCATCGCGCCGGGCGGTCAGGCACTCGTAGAACTCGCCCCGGAAGCGTGACGCTTCCGCGAACGCTTCCCTCCGGACAGCATCAGGCAGCAGACTCACCTCGCGGCCTTCGTCTTGGTCACGTGCACCTTGGTCGGAGCACATGATCAGACGAAGGCCGCCCCCACGTCCGGCGAATGCCCAGGTGAGCGACGCAGTTCGACGGACGATTCGAGCGGGACATGAGGCGCGGATCTACGCTTCGGGCTCGTGCTCGGCCCGTAGGTACCGACCCCAGATCTGGGCCTTGCGATAGGGACCGGCCCCGTCGCAGTCGTACTGCGACGCGTCGAAGGTCACCCAATACAGCAGCTCACCGCTGAGCGACTGGGCATGTTCGTTGGGTTCGGGTGCACCCATGGCATCGATCGTTCCAGCAAACTCGACCTGCCAAGGACCGTCCCAGTCCTGGTCGCGAACGACCGTGACCCGGCTGCCCGGTGCCAGTGGACCCGTCGGCCATGCCTGGCTCAAGGGACGACCGAGGATGTGCTCTATCGCCTGGCGGTCGTCTACGTCCGCAGGAACAGGGCCGGAACTGTCTGTCATGCCGCCCACTCTGCCCGCACCACTTCACGAGCGCCAGAAGATAAAGAACAAGCTTAGGGTCTGTTGCGAAAGTGCTGGTCATAGCCACTGGTTGATGGCTGCGACCAGCACGGTCGCCTCGTGCCGCGAGTTTGTCGTATCTGGTGGCGACGGCACGGTGGCGCTGAGGCGGTTGATCCCGCACTCGACCGCGTGCCGCTGCTTGTAGTCGTCCTTGTCGAACTTCGGCGGGCGGCCGCCGCGCGAGCCACGCTTCAGCCGGTTGCGGATCCGGTCCGCAGGAACCGGAATCGTTGCCTTGATTCCGCGTCTGCGCAGGTAGGAGCGGTTGCTCCGGGAGTCGTACGCCTTGTCGGCCCGCACACGGTCCGGCCGCTTGCGCGGCCTTCCGAGCCCGACCCGGGGCACCCGGATCGCCTCCAGGCGGCTCGAACTGCAGCGAATCACCCCGCTGCCTGGCCGTGATCACCACCGACAGCGGCTTCTGTCCCTGCTCGACGGCGAGATGGCTTTAACACGTTGCTGAGGTTGTGGTCGTGATGTCGTCAGGGTGAGCCCTGTTCCGGTGAGGCATCCGTCGATGATGTCGCTGCGGTATTGGATCTGGCGGAGGCCGTGTCGGAGCTGGCGCATGAGGTGGCTCGGGTCGGTGAAGGCCGTGTTGGCCTGGGGGGGCCGGCGGAAGATCGACCAGATGCCTTCCACGGGGTTGAGGTCGGGTACGGAAGACGGCAGGTGGTAAGCGGTCAGCCAGTCCTGCGCGTCGATGAATGCCCTCATGCGGCGGTCTTTGTGGACGTTCAGTTGTCCCAGACCAAAACGATGGGTGCGCCGAGCTGCTGGTGGGCGGCGATGAGGAGGTCGCGGTACTCGGTCCAGGCGAAGCTCTTGCGGCCCCCGGCCTTGTGCTCCCTTGTGTCGTTTGGGCCGGTAGACGAGGCGGGAGCGTTCGCCGGGTTTGTAGCAGCACAAGGCTGCGATGGAAAAGCGGCGCTGGGAACGGCCGCGGACCCGGATGACCGGTGTGCTGCCGCGTCGGCTCCAGGAGCGTGCGGTCGGCGGCGTCACCGCCGCAACCCCGCTGACCTGGGCAAAGGGTTCGTCCCGCAGCCCAAGCGGTGGGTGGTCAAGCAGACGGACGGCACGCTGATGCTGCACCGGCGTCTGACCCGTGAGTACGACCACCGGCCCGACACCTCCGCCTCACGCGTCTACTGGGCCTCCACCGCGAACATGACCCGCCGCCTCACCACACCGAGTTTGGCCTGGCGCGACACTCTCGGACTGGCCGCGTGAACGTCGCCGGCGCGCCGACTCCCCACATGACGACCTCGCTCACTTCGTCATGGGCAGTCACGATCGCGGCGACACCACGGCCGCCTGGCAGTGCACCGGCAGCGCCCGACTCAACGTGCCGGCCGGCGTCGTCGCCCGCTGGGCACCAAGCGGCTCGGTCGTTGGACACCTCGACACCGAGCACTGCCGACTCACACTCGGCGCCTGGTCCTGGGCCGGCATCGCGGGGATCCTCGCCACCTTCGATACCGAATTCACCGACCTCCACCCGCCCGAACTCGCAGAGGCACGCCACCGACTTGCCCGCAGATTGACCATCGTCGCGGACACATGTTCCGGGTGGTCTGGGTGCCGGGGTGTGGTCAGGTCACCGGACCGAGGTAACGGACAGATGCGGGACGGCTTCGGGCGGGCGTGCCGTCGGCCTCGCCCGTGTACTCCCCGTAAGCGATCCGTAAGGGCGGCCGACATCGGGGGCGCGTAGGCGGTCAGGGCCACGGCGGATCGGGAGCACCGGAGCCCGGTCGTGGTCCACGCGACGGATTGCCGTCTCCCGTGCGGGGCGATCAGTCAGCTGCGGCTGCACGCGGTGATCGACGTGCGAGGACGGTTCACTGCCGGCCGCTTCTACTGGTCAGCAGCCGTCCGAGCGGCCAAGTAGTGATCAGCCGGTCTGCTCCCAGGCCGATCCGTGCCGCACGTGCGTAACCCGTGCTCTGCCAGTGCAGCTGTTCGGGGGCGTGGGCGTCGGTGTCCACCGCGAACCGGCAGCCCGCAGCAGCAGCCTGCACGAGCAGGTCGTCCGGCGGGTCGCGCCGTTCCGGTCGACAGTTGATCTCCACCGCGGTACCGGCTTCCGCGCACGCGGCGAACACGGCCTCGGCGTCGAAGCGGGACGGCGGGCGCCCCCGACCGGTGATGATCCGTCCCGTGCAGTGGCCGAGGACGTCGACATGCGGATTGCGCACCGCGGCCAGCAGGCGGGCGGTCATGGGCTCCGGCTCCGAGCGGAGCTTGGAGTGGACGGACGCCACGACGATGTCGAGCCGGCCGAGCAGGTCCTCGTCCTGGTCCAGCGAGCCGTCCTCGAGGACGTCGCACTCGATGCCGGTGAGCAAGCGGAAGCCGGGGCCCAGCCTGGAATTCACGTCGGCCACGGCCTCCAGTTGGCTCTTGAGCCGGTCCGGGCTCAGTCCGTGGGCAATCGTCAGCCGTGGCGAGTGATCGGTCAGAACGGCCCACTGACGGCCCAGGGCGCGGGCCGCCTCGGCCATTTCCTCGAGCGGGCTGCCGCCGTCCGACCAGTCGGAGTGCAGGTGGCAGTCCCCGGTGCTGGCAGCCGCCAGGTCCCAGCCGGCGCGCGCGTCCGGGCCGGCTTCGGCCTGCAGGCGGGCGAGGTAGCCCGGTACGGCCCCGGTCGACGCCTGGGAGATCACCTCGGCGGTGACCGGGCCCACCCCGCGCAGCCGTCCGGCCCGCTCGGCGTCCACCGGGCCCGGTTGCAGGTCGCGGACGGCGTCGGCCGCCGTGTGGAAGGCCCGCACCCGGTAGGGGGACGCCCCGCGCCATTCGAGGAGGAAGGCGATCCGACGCAGGGCTTCGTCCGGATCCATGCCTCCAGTGTCGGACCGCCGCGGGAAGCGCACCCGGCGGACTCGGCGCTGACCTGCTCCCCGCGACCGGGCGGACGCCGAGCGCGCCGCCCGGCTCGCGAAGTCCCAGGCGCTGCTGACGGTGGGCGTTCCGAGCACCTTGGAGCTGCTGGCGCTCAGGACGCAATTCCGTCTGCGCCATTGCCAGGCGATCCGCCGCAGGTCCCGAGGTCAAGGCGGCGGCGGTCCACGGGCTGCTCGGTGACGCCGCAGCCCAGCGCAAGTTCCTCGTCAACGGTATCCGCGGGGGTCGCTCAGCGTCCCGGCAACGTCTCCTGCAGCCAGTCGAAGACGACCTCGCAGTGCTCCTGCGGAGCCATCGGGGAGCAGTGCAGCTGCGCGCCCGTGGCGGCGCTGAGCTTCACGTAGTCCTTGGGGGACGTCAGCTTGTCGAAGAACTCGCGCGGCTGCCCGGGATAGAACTGCTCGTCGTCGTAGTCCAGGACCAGTGTGGGCGTCTTGATGCGCTCCACGATGTTCGTGATGTCGAGCGACTCGACGAGCTTGGCCGGGGTGTAGAAGTCGGTGAACATCTGTCCCTGGCGGGCGGCGAGCATCGCCGCCGCGGAGAACGGTTCGAACCGCTTCTTCAGCGTGGCGGCCTCGGCCGGAGACAGCTGGGGCACGACCTCCTTGTTCCAGATGTCGTTCGTCTCCTCCTTGTCCGGCGTGAGGATCTGCCGGATCTCCGCGGGGAAACCCAGCCAGGGCTTCAGCACTCCGGGCATCGCCGCCAGAGCGGCGATCCTGTTCTCATAGGCCGCGGCCCGGGGAGCCAGCTCACCTCCCATGCTCAGTCCGGTCAGGGCGATACGGTCCGTGTCCACGTCGGAACGGGCGGCCAGCCAGTCGACGAGGGGAGTCACCACCGTCTCCCAGCGCGGCGTGAAGACCACCCGGTCCAGGAAGAGCAGCTGGCCCTGGCCCGGTCCGTCGTACACGAGGGCGTTCCAGCCGCGCTCCAGGGCGGCCGACACGCCGTAGGTCCACATGTCGACGTTCTGCCCGTCGCTGCCATTGGTGAGGATCACGGTGGGGCGTCGCCCGGCGGAGTCGTCCGGCCGGAAGAACCAGACCGGAAGCGGCGTGTTCCCGTACGGTACGTTCGCCGTCACCGGGGCCGGGTCGGACAGCTTGCAGAACGTGTCCCAGGCGCGCCGCGTGGACTTGTACAGCTGCTCCTCGTTGCCGGGGGCGTCGGAGCCGAGGACGAAGAACAGCGCCTGGCTGTAGTACTGCGAGGCACGCAGCGCACGAAAGCGCGTGGTCGCGGTGCCGGGCTCGTTGCCCTCGGGCGCCTTCAACAGCCGGTCGGCCAGCTTCCCGAAGGTCTCCACATACGTCTGCGCGGAGAGCCCGGCCTTGTTGATCGCGTTCACCGCGGTGAGCACTTCGCCGACCTCACCGGCACCCTGGCCCGACCCGCCGAGGGCGAGAAGCGCGTTGAAGTTGAACCCCGGGTCCTTGAAGAGGGTCATCGCCCCGGGCGTGGCACCGCCCGCGGAGCCGGTGGCCGACCTCGTGGGACTCCCGGTGGTCCCTCGCGGGGAGGTATGGCCCAGAGGCGTGCAGCCGGCCGCCAGCACGGACCCGGCGCCGACGACGAGGCCGGTCAGTGCCGTCCGCCGGGCGGGGTCGGCGACGTGCTTGGGTAGAGGCGTCATATCAGCCGACCGTAGGGGCGGTGCCCCTCGTGTCCCATTGACCACACCGGCGTTTCCCCCGAACAGCCGCCTGCCCAGCCGGATGCCCGGACGGCTCTGATCAGGGACGTTCGCGAGCACGTGCGGCACATCGGTCGGCCAGCACGGACAGAGGCACGCTGGCGGCCCAGCTGCAGATGGCGGCGAGGGGGGAGATGAGCGCAATCCCCACCGAGGCCAGGAACACGATCGCCTGGGCGGGGAGCGGGACGCTGCGCCAGTTCCCGCCCGACGAACGGCTGACGTGCAGGTCGAGCCCGTACAGCACCAGTGCGGCCGCGCCGATGACAGCCCCGTACAGGCCCGGGCCGATGAAACGGTCGCCGTAAGTCTGCAGGACATGGGTGGGAAACGGGATCAAGGACAACAGAACCAGGAACGCGACGTTGAGCCAGAACGCGTACAGGCCGATCCTTTCCGCGTTCCGCACCGCCGCATGGTGGGCCCGCCAGAACAGCGCGATCACCACCGCGCTCAGCAGGAAGGCGCCCACCTGGGACTGGACCTCGTCGAGCGCCCGGCGCAACTCGGCCCCGTCGAGCCCCTCGGGTAGGTCGATGTCCAGCACGAGCAGCGTCATGGCGATGGCCGTCACACCGTCGGTGAGGGCGAGCATCCTGTCCCTCGGCACGAGATCCACTTGGGGTCGGGCTCGTCGCCGCTCCGGACTTGCGTTCATGGCACCTGTGGTAGCAACCCCGCCCCGCGCGGGCGGCCAACGACGCGCGGGTTCGGGGCCGCGGGCGGGCCGCTCGCCCGGCCGCTGCGCCGCCTGTGCCCCCTGTGCCGCCTGTGCCGCCTGGGCCGCCTGGCCCTCCTCACAAAGCCCCACTGGCCTCCAAACCTGACAACACCGCACACCCGACCACCCCTCATCGCCCACTGGTGACCCCACCCACGACCATCTGCCGGGACCTGATACAGGATCTCCCCGCGCGCGGCTCCACCCGGGCCGGCACCGAGCCCCATGCCGACCGCTGCGGCCATCTCCTGGCATGCCAGCGGCCCTTGGCCGAGCCGAACCCGGTCCGGAGCCATGGGAAGGCGGCTACGCCGAACCCTGCCTCTGAGCCGCCGACCGGGCAGTGCGGGTGGAGCCTGGGCCGGCTGTGGATGCGGCCCGCACCCTGCTGGTCCTGATCCGGCGCACCACTCCTCATGGCCGCACCGGCCGCTGATCGCCACCGCGCTGCGCCAACAGGAAGTACGGGCCCGCTCCGAAGCGGACACCGCGTGTGCGCCCGCACCGGCCACGTCTGGCAGGTCTTCTGGGCGGACCCTGACGGGGTCCGGGAGATGGGCCGGATCTCTGCAGGCGATGGCTGCCGACCTCGGCGAGCGGGGGCAACCGCTTCGCCCGGCCCGGGATCGACGACGTGGGCGTCGCGGCTGAGCCGGTTGCGCACCAGCGGGGGAACGACGTGGACGGTGCGGCCCGCACCGCCGAGCCGCTCGGCCAGAACGGTCTGCCAGTGGTCTTCGACGCGTTCCCGCATGCCGGGAACGATCACGATCGTCGGCACGGTGGTCCCTGTCATGAAGAGGTCTCCGGTCCCACGGTCTCCGCCGTTGCGGCGGGCGCGGTGAGGCGGTGGAGATCTCGTGCGTACCGACAACGGCCGACCAAGAAGGCGGCGGTGGCCGCGATCGCCGCGATCGGCACGAGCCGGAGCGCGCCGAGCAGACCGAGCCGGTCCGCGAGCATGCCCGTGACGGCGGGGCCGGGGGCCAGCCCGAGCAGGCTCTGGGCCAGCGTGAGCGTGGCGAAGGCCGTCGCGGCGATGGCCGCGGGGGTCAGATTCGCCACCATCGCGGCTCCGGGCCCGGCCGTACCGGCGCACAGCAGGGCTCCCAGCGCCAGCACCAGCAGCTGCACCGGTCCGGTAAGCAGGCGGAACGCGGTCATCAGCAGCACGAGGGAGCCCACGCTGCAGCAGATGGCGACGGACCACTTGCGGATCGGGTCGCGCCGGCTGAACCGGTCCGAGGCGATCCCTCCGGCGACCATCCCGATTCCGATCACCAGGGCGAAGAGCCCCGCGGTCGCACCGGCCTTCGCGGTGGGCATGTCGTAGTAGCGGTTGAAGTAACTGGGCAGCCAGGCGATCAGGGCGCCCGCGATGAACAGTTGCAATCCGCTGCCGATGTAGGCGCTGACCACCGAGACGGAGGAGAACAGTCGCGGCAGGAGCACGCGGAGCCGGTCATTCGTGTCAGTGCCGGCCGCCCCGTCCTCGGACGGGTCCGACCGAGGGGTCAGCCGCTTCTCCGTGACCACGACGGCGTAGACGCCGGCGAGTACCAGGCCGAAGATCCCCATCACGCCGAACGCCCAGCGCCAGCCGTATGCCTGAGCCACAGCGCCACCGATGGATATGCCCAGAACCGAGCCGAACGCGCCGCCGGCGATGAAGGCCCCCGAGAGCGTCGCCCGCAGGGTGCGCGGGAAGACGCTGAGGACCACGGCGATGCCCACGCTGCCGTACGCGGCCTCACCGATGCCGACGAAGAGCCGGCCGATGAACATCTGGCCGTAGCTCGCCGCCACCGCGCAGCCCAGGGTGGCCAGACTCCACATCGTCGCCGCGATGACGAGGGACCTCACCCTGCCCCACCGGTCGGCCAGCAGCGAGAGGGGGAAGGTGAGCAGACCGACCATCAGGGCGACGATGCCGCTGAGGGAGCCCAGTCGGGCGTCCGAGAGCAGCCAGTCGGCCTTCAACATCGGGAAGACGGCGTTGAGTACCTGCCGGGACATGTAGTCCGAGAGCAGGAGTGCGAAACTCAGTGCGAAGACCACCCACGCGTAGCGCCGGGACACGGGCCATTCCGAGGAGCCGGTGCCGGTGCCGGTCCCGGCTCTCTCCGGGGCGGGTGTCGCAGTGGTGAAAAACCCCATTGTCATCACCTCGACTGCTGTTGACGGAAAAGCAGGGTCAGAAGGGCCTGTCGCCGACGATTCCGGCGCGCTCCATCTTGCGGACGGCGGGCCAGTAGTCCTGGACGGCGTAGTGCTGGGTGGAGCGGTTGTCCCAGATGGCCACGCTGTTCCTCCGCCAGCGCCAGCGGACCTGGTACTCGGGCACGGCGGCCTGGCTGATCAGGTAGTTCAGCAGCTGGCTGGCGCCCGGCGCGTAGTCCTGGCCGAAGCGGACGTTCTCGGGCGTGTGGTAGTTGACGAAATGGGTCGTGAAGGCATTGACGAAGAGGATCTCCTCACCGGTCTCCGGGTGGGTGCGTACCACCGGGTGCTCCGCGTCCGGGAACCGGGCCGCCAGCGCGTGACGCTGCTCCCCGGGCATGACCGCGCCGAAGGTCGCCTCGATGCTGTGCCGGGCGCGCAGGTCCTGTATCTGCGTCTTGATGTGCTCCGGGAGGCGGCGGTGGGCCTCGACCATGTTGACCCAGATCGTGTCGCCGCCCACGGGGGGCGACTCGACACAGCGGAGGACGGCGCCCATGGACGGGTTCTCGCGCCACGTGCCGTCGGTGTGGAGCGCGTTCTCGTAGTGCTCGGGCGCGCTGTCCAGGTCCTTGTAGATGCGGACCAGGCCCGGGTGGTCCGGGTCGCTGCCGGCCACCGGGTGGTCCTCCAGCGGTCCGAAGCGTTCGGCGAAGGCGACGTGGTCGGCGCGCGTGATGTCCTGGTCGCGCAGGAACAGCACCTTGTGCTCGAGCAGCAGGATCTTGATCTCGGCGAACAGGTCGTCGTCACGGGCGGCGTCGGCGAGGTTCACGCCGGAGAGCTCGGCGCCGATGGAGCAGGTCAGCGGCTCGACGCCGATGGAGGTGCGGAGCACGTCGGGGCGTACCAGGGCAAGCCCCCGGGCCGGAGTGCGGTCCTTCGATCGAAGGGTTTCGTGCATGGTGCTCACTCCTGGGGTGGGGTGTGGGCGCGGGTGTCCTCAGAGGGTGAAGACGGAGGACCCCGTGGTCCGTCCGGCTTCCAAGTCGCGATGTGCCTGTTCGGCGTCATCGAGGGAGTAGCGCTGGTTGATCTCGATCGTGATGCGTCGGGAGGCGACGTGGTCGAACAGTTCGCCTGCCAGGGCGTCCCGCTCCGCCGGTTCGGCGATGTAGTCGGCCAGGGCCGGGCGGGTGACGAAGAGCGAGCCGTTCACGGCGAGCTGCATGGCGTCGATCGGTGGTACCGGACCGGAGGCCGTGCCGAAGCAGACCAGCAGTCCGCGGCGTGACAGCGAAGCCAGCGAGCCGGCGAAGGTGTCCTTGCCGACGCTGTCGAAGACGACCGGCACTCCTGCGCCGTCGGTCAGCTCGCGCACCCGCTCGGCCACGTCCTCGCGCCGGTAGTAGATCACGTGCTCGCAGCCGTGTGCGCGTGCCAGCTCCGCCTTCTCCTCGTTGGACACCGTTCCGATCACGGTGACGCCGAGGAGCCTGGCCCACTGGCTGAGGATCAGGCCGACACCGCCCGCCGCCGCGTGGAGCAGCACGGTGTCACCGGCCTTCAACGCGTGGATCCGGCGGAGGAGGTACGCGGAGGTGAGTCCGCGCATGGTCATGGCGGCGGCGGTCTCGAAGCCGATCTCGTCCGGCAGCTTGATCAGGTGCGAGGCCGGCATGATCCGCTCCGTGCTGTACGCCCCCAACGGGCTGCCGGTGTAGGTGACGCGATCGCCTTCGGCGACGTGGGTGACTCCCTCACCGATGGCCTCGACCACTCCGGAGGCCTCGACGCCGATTCCGTCGGGCAGTCGGACCGGGTAGAGGCCCGTGCGGAAGTACGTGTCGGCGAAGTTGAGGCCGACGGCGACGTGTCGGATGCGCACTTCACCGGGACCCGGGTCACCGATGGTGACCTCCTCCCAGGTCAGGACGTCGGGTCCACCGGTTTCGTAGAAGCGGACGGCGTGGGCCACGGGATGCTCCGATCGCTCGTGTGTGGGGGCTCGTGCAGGACGCCGGGTGGCCGGGTCAGTTCTTGACGGCGCGCAGCATGAAGCCGCGCTGCCCGGGGCGGCGGTTCGGGACCATGCCGAGACGGTCGAGGGTCTCGTCGGCGTCGGAGTAGTACTCGCCGATCTTGTAGATCTCCTTGGCCTCGGGACCGGTCGCGATGTCGCGTCCGAGGGTGTCCGCGATCCGGACCATCTGCTCGACCTGCTCGACGGAGGACATCCGCTCGCCCTTGCGCCGCCACAGATTGTCCTCGTTGCCGACTCGGACGTGTACGCCGAGGGCGATCGCGATCGCGTTCATCGGGGCCACGGCGCGCATGGAGCTCTCGATGGTGAGGACCGCGCCGTCCGGTACGCGGCGGATGAACTCGATCAGGTCGGAGGGGTGCCGCCCGGCGAAACCGCCCCCGATCGCAACGTAGTTGAGGACCAGCGGGCCGGTGTGGACGCCGGCGCGGATGAGCCGCTCGACGGTCTCGAGCTGGGCGATGGTGGCGAGCTGGAAGTGCGGCTGGACGCCGCTCGCGTGCAGGCGCTTCAGGTGCTCGAGGTAGAACTCGGGGCCGGCCTCGACGACCATGTCGCGGTAGGCCCGGTAGTAGTCCGGCTTCGCGATCGAGGTGCCCTCCAGGTCATCGGCGGTCATGATCTCGACGATGTTCATCTGGTTCGTGTTGATCGCGATGGTCACCTGGTCCGGCGCCGGTGTGAGGTCGGCCAGGAGGTGACGGGTGTCGTAGGCGAGCCACCTGGCGTCGCCGCCCTCGCCCTCGGGGGCGAAGGAGATCGAGCCGCCGATCTGCAGGAGCATGTCAGGCACTGCCTCGCGCAGTCGACCCAGCAGTTCGTTGAACATGGACATCCGCTTGGAGCCCTTGCCGTCGAGCTCGCGCACGTGGATGTGGAGCACCGTGGCACCGGCGTTGTAGCAGTCGACGGCCGCCTGGACGTGCTCGTCCATGGTCAGCGGCAGGTCGTCGGCGTCGCCTGGCAGCCACTCCGGTCCGTACGGGGCGGCCTGGATGACGAGCTTCTCCTGGTTCTCGGGAAAGAGCGAGTCGTCGTGGAAATGCACGGTCCTTCTCCTTTGCGTGCGGGTGATCACCGGCCGTGCCGGTCGGCACCTGCGGAATCAGAGTTCCTGGACGGCAGGGACCGGCGCGGGCCGGGCCAGGGAGAACATCGGGCGCGTGGGCCCGGGCGCGGTCGACCGGTGCCGGAGGGGAGCGGGCCGTAGGGGAAACGACCCGTCTCACCTCCGGCAGTCGACCGCCGTGAGCGGTGAAGCCACGGTAGGGCCGGGTGAGGCCGACTGCTTGACCCCTGGTGACAGCGGACTTGTCATTCGGGGACATGGGCGACGGGCGACCGAGGTGCCGTCCGCATGTCGTACGGCTGGGTCCGTCAGCCCCGGCCCGGATGCCGCGCCCGGCCCTTTTCCTTGCGCCACTGCCTCGGACTGCACCCGAACTGTTCGTGGAACCATCGGGAGAACGCGCTCAGGGACGAGAAGCCCAGGAGGTCGGAGATCTCCGTCAGCGAGTGGCGGGGATGGGGCACGAACTGCTCCGCGAGCCGCATCCGTGTGGCGTTCAGCAGCGACGAGAACGTCTCTCCCGACCGGGCCAGATGGCGGTGGACGGTGCGACGGTCGACGCCGAGGCTGCGGGCGACCTGCTCGATGGAGCACCGGCCGGTGGGCAGCAGGGCCTCGATGAGTTCGCGAACCCGGTCCACCACCGAGGTGTCCCTGGGAGTGGCGGCGATGGCGTCGAAGTACTGTCGGGCGTAGTTCCGCAGCTGCGGGTCCGCCATGGCGTTGGGGGCGTCGAGGTCGTCGGCGTAGAAGACGATGCCGTTGAACTCGCGGTCGAATTCGAGCCCCGGGCCGAACAGGCGGCGGTGTCTGTCCGTGTCCACCGGAGCGCCGTGGGTGAACCACACCGAGAGGGGCTGCCACCGCGGGTCGAGGAACCCCCGCAGAATCCGGGCGAAGGCACCCACGGCCAGTTCCGTGGCCTGCCGGGCCGGCGCCGTCTCACCGAGCCGGAGGTCCACCTTGATGGAGGCCAGGCCGTTCCGTTCGGACAGGCGCGTGTGCAGGAGCTCGTTGTACATGTGCTCGTGGCGCAGCAGCAGTGCCAGCGCGCTGCGTACGTCGGGCTCCTCGCGGACGACCAGGCTGATGGGGCCGAGGTTGGAGAAGCGGCGCAGCTCGGCCATGCGCAGGCCGAAGTCGTCGTGGTGCGAGGCGTTCGCGGAGAGTTCCAGGAGGTGGACGGCGGCGGGGCCCGAGATCCACCGGTCCTGGACGGCGAGGTCCGCGGTGTCCAGACCCACGCGCTTCATCAGCGCGCTCGGGTCGATGCCGAGGGAGCGGCCCAGCTCGACGTAGCCGCTCAGCGCTGCGGTGCGGACGAGGGGCCTCATCGACGTGCTCCAGGTGTTCGGTCCCCAGAAGTTAAGTTCCTCGTCCCGGCACGTCAAGCATCGAGGCTGCGGCCGCCCTACCATCCCCTCAACGCGGCCCCGACGAACCGCGTGCGGAGTCCCGGATCCGCCGTGGACCACCCCACTCGACGTCGTCCGATCCCACAGCCTGCGTCCCAGCCGTCCCGGCGGCGGATGCCACGATCGCCGCCCGCACCGTGCTGACGACCGGGACGGACAGAAGGAGACTGCCGGCCATGACCAACCTCGCCGTGATTCTGGTGAACTCCGCGGTGGCCCGCGGCAATCGCGTCGCCGTGCGACACGACGACACCGCTCTGTCCTATGCCGAGCTGGACGAGGCGAGTGCCAGGTTCGCCGCGGTGCTGCAGGACCGCGGCGTGCGGCCGGGCGACCGGGTGGCCATGAGCATGCCGAACGTGGTGTTCTTCCCGGTCGTCTACTACGGGATCCTTCGGGCCGGGGGAGTGGTCGTGCCGATGAACCCCCTGCTCAAGGCCCGCGAGACGGCGTACATCCTGCGCGACTGCGGGGCCCGCGTCGCAGTGACGTTCCCGGTGTTCGCGCAGGAGGTCGCGCGCGCCGCCGCCGAGGTGGGGGCCGAGAGCCTCGTGATGGAGCCCTCCGCGTTCCAGGACCTGCTCACGGCCGCCGAACCGCAGTCCGGCGTCATCGACCGGGAGGACGGGGACCCGGCGCTGATCCTCTACACCTCGGGCACCACCGGCACGCCCAAGGGAGCCGAGCTGACGCACGTCAATCTCGTCTCGAACACGACCACCGTCGCCGAGACGCTGTTGCAGACGGGCCCCGACGACGTCCTGTTCGGTGGCCTGCCGCTGTTCCACGCGTTCGGGCAGACCTGTGCGCTCAACACGGCCGTCGCCGCGGGGGCGACACTGACGCTGCTGCCGCGGTTCGATCCGCAGCGGGCGCTGGAGGTCATGTGCCGTGACGGGGTCACCGTGTTCCTGGGCGTACCGACGATGTACTCGGCGCTGCTCCATGCCGAACTCCCGGACGGCTTCGACGCCTCCCGGCTGCGTGTGGCCGTCTCGGGCGGTGCCGCGATACCCGTCGAGGTGCTGCACGGGTTCGAGCGGCGCTTCGACGCCACGGTGCTGGAGGGCTACGGTCTCTCCGAGACATCACCGGTGGCCTCCTTCAACCACCCGGACCGCCCGCGCAAGGCCGGCTCCATCGGGAGGCCGATCCGCGGGGTCGAGATGAAGCTCGTCGCCGAGGACGGCTGCGAGGTGCGCCCGGGCGAGGTCGGGGAGATCGTGATCCGCGGCGAGAACGTGATGAAGGGCTACTTCAACCGCCCGGAGGCGACCGCGGAGGCGGTACGCGACGGATGGTTCCACACCGGCGATCTGGCCCGGGTTGACGAGGACGGGTTCTACTTCATCGTGGACCGCAAGAAGGACCTGATCATCCGCGGCGGCTACAACGTGTATCCGCGGGAGGTCGAGGAGGTCCTGTACGAGCACCCCGCCGTGGCCGAGGCCGCAGTTGTCGGCGTACCGCACGCCGTGTACGGCGAGGAGGTCGCGGCGGTGATCGCCCTGCGCGAGGGCGCCGACGCGACGGCCGAGGAGATCCGTGCCCACGTCAAGGAGCGCGTGGCGGGGTACAAGTACCCGCGGATCGTCACTTTCACGGCGGAACTCCCCAAGGGCGCCACGGGGAAGATCCTCAAGCGCGAGATCGTCGTCACTCTGTGACCCGCGACCTCACCAGAGGCTTCGTCGGCTCGTGAGCCGAACCCCCGTCCCGGGGCTTCCGGGAATCTCAAGCCACCTCACGATGACGAGGGAGGGACTCGGGAAGGGAGGAGGCCGGGCCGGTAGTGGCGGGAGAAGATGGTCGCTACCAGATCGCGGCGGCTGCGGACACCCACCTTGTCGAAGACCGCCTTGAGATGGTCCTGGACGGTGTGGGGCGAAAGGTGCGCTCGGCGGCTGATCTCGGCGGTTGAGTAGCCGTGCAGCACCAGTTCGGTGACCGATCGTTCACGGGCGGTCAGTCCGTAGGCGGCGATCAGGAAGCCGGCGCGCTCGCCGTCATCGGCGGGCTCGACCGACACCGCGACCATCGGATCGTCCCGTGGCCCGTCCTGCAGGAGCCATGCGTGCAGTCTCACGCAGCCACCGCTGCGCGTGCGTGCCCACGAGCCCATCGAGGACGGACCCTGTGCGGCACGCACCCGGGCGGCGACGGCGTAGACCGCAGGGGGCAGTCCACGGCTGCCGGGCGATCCGGACTCCAGCTCTTCGAACCACCAGCGGACCGTCGAGGAGGCCGAGACCAGCTCGTAGTCCGGATCGAGCAGGATCAGTCCCGGTGCGGTCGGGCTCTCGGCGACTCGTGCCCTCTCGGCCAGTTGCAGGCGTCTCAGCGCCTCGCCCAGGGGCTCGGCGAGTGCGCCTGCCGCGGCGATATCGGCAGCTTCGAAGGGCGGGGCGTCGACGCCCCTGCCGAGCACCAGAGCCCCCCACGTCCCGTACCTGTCCCGCAGCACGATGCGCAGCTCGTCACGGCAGCCCAGCGGCTTGACGATGTCCCGGTAGCGGGGGCTGGCGTCCAACTCGCCACCCACCTCCTGGCTGAGCAGCCCTACGGGCGTGCGCCGCCGCACCAGGTCGGGCAGGAGGTTGACGTCACCTTCACGGTATTCGATGTCCAGCATGCGCGGCATCAGAGCGCCGGGCACCCCGTTGCGGTAGTTCCCGCCGGTGTTCATGAGCGTCGTGGGATCGACGGTCACACCGGCCCACACGTCGCAGGGAACGGCCTGGAACACGACCTTCGCCACATCGTCGAAGAACCCCTCGACGTCGTGCGCGGACGCCGCCGCCCGCAGTGCCTCACGACGAACGCGCCCGGCCCACCCCCCGTCACGACTCATGGCGCCCAGGCTAACCCTGAGGGCCACGGCGGGCGCCCGGTATGCCGGACTCCGGAAGGAACGGGCCGTTCCCCGGCAACCGCTTCGAAGCCCCCACATTCCTCGGACGGGAACCGCCGAGCCGGAACCGCATCCTGGTCATGGGCCCCGCTCGCCGCGTCGCGATGCTTCAGTGATCATCTTGACGCTGGCCGGAGGAGGCCGGGAGGCCACGTAGACGCTCCTTCGTCCACCGTCGAGTGCGCTTCGGTCGGCCGATCACGGGGCGACGGGCCGACCGAGCCGGGCTGGCATCAGTAAATGGTCACTCCGTAGTCCTGCAAAGCCTCATCAACCGGCTGGAAGTGGATGACGCAGGAACCGGGCCACAACGCCCGAGGAGGTTGAGAGCTCGGTGGCCGCGGCCGGTCTTGTGGGAAGGACATGGCCCATCCCCCAGATTCCTGGGATGGATCCGTACCTCAGCCTGACCAACCCTGGAACGAGAGCCGGCAACCGTCGGCCCGTGGCACAGCAGGGAGGGGATCTCAGATGACTTTCAGCCTTCGACGCGCAGCAGCGGCGGCGGCACTGAGCGTCGTTGCGGTACTGGGCGCCGGGACAGCGGCCCAGGCCATGCCCGCGACGGCCCCGCAGGAGGTGAGCGCCGCTACGCAAACCCTGTCGGGTTGGCAGCGCGCGGGAACCATGAGCGGCTACATGTGCACCCAGCGGGGCGACTACGCCGTGCGCTCCGGCTACGCCTGGACGTACATGTGCCTCGCGGCTCCGTACGGCCAGTTCGAGCTGTGGCTGCTCGTCAAGTGATCTGAGCCGACGGATCGGGCCGGTCGCCGTAAGCTCAGCTGCCAACACCGTGACGCCAGAGAGCGGCGGCTGCCCCGGCTGACGATGGGGCGGAGCCCCAGTTAGCCGGCATCCCGCAGGCCGATCGATCTGGAAGCGCCTTGAGTCGCCACCTCAAGGCGCTTCGCTCGTCACGCTGGCGTGAGCACCACCGAGTTGCTGTCGGGCCAGCGGCCGAGAGCGCGAGCCGGGCCGACGGCACCCCGGCCGCTCCCACGCAGCACGAGCTCTTCCAAGCGATGGGGATCTATGCTGCGCTCCTGAACAGCGGTGATGGACTGACCGCCAGCACATTCAGCTGGGGGCTTCCGTTCGGAGGGCAACGTCCAGGCACCGGGGTTCACGCCCCGGCGCTCGCGCTGCCCCGCTCGACGGGGATCCACAGCTGGGAGTCGGTCTGCGCGCCGATTTCCACGGGTTGCGTCCGTAGGAGCTCCGGACCTGGCCGGCTCGCGTACGGGTTCGAGGGGAACCACTGCGTGAACACGTCCCGCCACAGCTCCTGGAGGGCGTTCGGATAGGGCCCGTGGTTGTCGAAGACCGCCCAGGTCCCGGCCGGCACGTCGAGGGCGTCGAGCTCTTCGACGGCCGCCTCGGGACCCGTCACAACGCCGATCCAGTAGTCCACCTCGGCGCCCTCCTCCCGACTGTCGCTCAGGTGCACCGCCGCCGACAGAATCCCTTCCGGCTCCCGGGCGACCAGCTCCTTCATCCGTACGACCGCCTGCTCGTCCAGGCGCGCCACGTGCGCCGCCGCGGCCGCGTTGACCCCCTCGTGCACGAGCGGAACCCGGGCCTTCCTGCCGACGATCCGAAACGCCTCCTTCTCGACGATCCGGTACCGCATGGTCGTACTCCCCTCGACGACGAGACGGAAGGACATGCGCGGCTGCGCGGTGAGCACGGCACCCGTGCGCCGGGCTTCGCCCGGCCCGACGCCGTGCACCGACCGGAACGCCCGGGCGAACGCTTCGCCCGAGCCGTACCCGTACCGCACCGCGACATCGAGCAGCGTCAGCTCCCCGGCCAGCACCTCGGCCCCGGCGAGCGTCATCCGGCGGCGCCGCACGTATACCGGGAGCGGCATCCCGGCGAGCGTGGAGAACAGCCGCCGGAAGTGGTACTCCGACACCGCGGCGATCCGGGCCACCTCGGCCATGTCGACCTCCCGGTCGAGGCTGGCCTCCAGGTGGTCCAGCGCCTGATTCAGCCGCTCCAGCACGCGCATCCGTCCTTTCTACGGCCCTCCACTGCGGGAACGCCCACCCCACCGACCAGCCGCGGCGCAGGAGCCGCAGCGGCCGCACCCGTGGCCCAAGCCGGGTTCGCTCTCCGAGCGCGGCACCCTGGCGGTCACGGGTGGGAGTGTCGTGACGCACACGCTTCGCACATGCATGCGCACATGTTCGACGAGTGGATCCGGGGTGTTCCGTGTCGGAGCAACCATTGCCCGACCAAACCAGTGCGGGAATTGTTGGGTAGGAAGCCTGGGCGTTGCCTGAGGCTTACGCCCATGACTGAGATTAAGGGACTATGCGAACCGCGGTTCGCCGCAGTCCATGCAGCCCTTGCAGCTTCGCTCGGCAAGGACGACGTGGGTGCCTCGGTCGCTGTCTACCTCGATGGCGAGCCGGTGGTCGACATCTGGGGCGGGTACGCCGATGCAGACCGCTCCGTCAGCTGGGAACGCGCCACCCTCACCGGTGTGAACTCGACGACCAAGAACATGACCGCACTGTGCGCGCTCATCCTCGCCGACCGGGGCGAGCTCGATCTGTCCGCGCCGGTCGCCGCCTACTGGCCCGAATTCGCCGCGGCGGGCAAGGAGAACGTGCTGGTGCGGCACGTGCTGTCCCACACCGCGGGACTGCCGGACCTGTCCGGGCTGACGGCGGTCGAGGACCTCTACGACTGGGAGGACGTGACGTCACGACTGGCCGCGCAGGCGCCCGCATGGGAACCCGGGACGGCCGTCGGCTATCACGCGCTCACCTTCGGGTTCCTCGTGGGTGAGATCGTCCGCCGCATCACCGGCCACAGCCTCGGCGAGTTCTTCGCAGAGGAGGTGGCCAAGCCGCTGGACGCAGACTTCCACATCGGGCTCTCCGCAGAGCACGACCACCGCGTCACACCGCTCATCCCGCCGCCATCACTGACCGACGAGTACGCCGCCAGCGCACCGCCCGGACCGGACGGCGTACCGCGGGACATCACCGGTGCCGCTATCCGGGTCAAGGACGTCAACTCAGTGGGCTGGCGCCGTGCGCAGATCCCCGCGGTGAACGGCTTCGGCAACGCTCGCTCCGTCGCCCTCATCCAGTCGGTACTTGCGAACCAGGGAACGGTCGGCGGCGTGCGGCTGCTGTCCCCCCGGGGTTGCGAGCCGGCGTGGCAGGAGGTGTTCCGCGGTCAGGACCGCATCCTGGGAGTGCCGATGTGCTGGACGGTGGGCTTCGCCAAGTTCGGCAACACTTTCGGCTGGGGCGGTTGGGGCGGCTCGCTGGTCGTGAGTGATCCCGGTTCACGCATGACGGTGGCCTACGTCATGAACCGGATGATCGACCGGGACCGGCAGGAGGACAACCGCGGCATGGAGATCGTGTTGGCCGCCTACAGTGGCCTGCAGTGACAGCGCGACGAGGGGGGGCGCTGGGCCCACTCGGGCTGCTCATTCCCGCCTGGACCGGTCCGCCCCGCCGCCCCGCCGCCCCGCCGCCTCGGCGTCCGCAGGGTCGCTCGGGACCAGATGGCGTGGACCCGCGGACAAGCGCAACGTCTCAGCAGAGGGTGAAATCTTCTGCGTCGACCGCTTCTCCATCTTCGTCCGTGCCGGTGAATCCGTGGGACTTCGGCTCCACAGCGGGCGAGCCGCTCGCGCCCGAACGGCAGGAGGTCTGGCCTGTCTGCAACCCCCGGGCGACCACCAGCTTCCTCATGGCGCGCGGGTGTGTGGTCAAGGTCGTGTGTATGGCCCTCAGATCGTCTACACCGGTTGAGCCCGTGCAGGGCTGCGCCTGTGGGCAGGCGCCGTCGTCGACAATGCTCGGTCGCGGGAGCAGCACCCGAGCCTGCCTCGCCGGGCGGTCGCGGCGGTCGCCCTCTCCAACGCTTTGTCCCCCAGCGCATGGGCGCCACCACCATCGAGGTCAACAGCGCCCACGTCCCGATGCTCTCCCAGCCCGAGGCCGGCCTCGATCTGATCAGAAGGGCAGTCGATGCCGTGGCCACGGCACAGTTCTCTCACGGAGAGCAACGAGGCTGCCGCAGTCCTCAACTGATCAATCGGGGCGGGAAGCGTACGGGTCCGCAGTGGCGACTCTTCTGGCGTAGCCCGCCAGTTGGCGCCGCAGCGTCTGGCGGGGCACCCCTTCCTGACCGGCCAGGCGCTCGACGAGGTCGGCACGGGTGGCGGCGAGCAGGGCATGGGCGGTGAAGCGGGGGTCGGTCATACCGGGGATCTGCTCCAATGCGGATAGGAGCAAGCCGTGCCAGTGTTCGTAGTGCTCCGCCTGGTACGGGCTGCCGCTCCCGCTCTCCTCCAGCGCCAGGGCGAGGCGGTGGTTGTCGAGCTTGAAGCACAGGACCGCGTCGAGGAGGGCGGGTACGCGTTCCTGCGGCGGGGCAGCGGGCCCGAGGGGTGGCGGGCCCGCCTCCGCCGCCTCCCGGATCGGTTCGAGCCGTGCCTCGTAGAGCGCGCGGAGCAGGCCGGCGCGGTCACCGAACGCGCGGAAGAGCGTGCCCTTGCCGACGCCGGCAGCCGCCGCGATATCGGCCATCGTGAGGTCCTCGGGGCTCTCGGAACGGGCGAAGAGGGCGTCGGCGGCGTCCAGGACGGCCTGGCGGTTACGGGCGGCGTCCTTGCGGGCTCTGCGCTTGGGCTCGGGCACGCGACTCCTCCAATTGAAAAACGGACCCCGAGTCCGTATCGTCGAAACCGGACCCAGGGTCCGCATCCTATGAGACGGAGGATACCCATGCCCGCGCCCGCACCGCTCTCGCCGGTGGATCTGTACCGCCACAGCCTGCGACTCCTGCTCGCCAAAGACGTTCCCGGCTGGATCGGCCTGTGGGCCGAGGACGGGGTCATGGAATTCCCGTTCGCACCCCCCGGCCGGCCCGCGCGGCTCATGGGCCGCGAAGCCATAGCCGACTACATGCGCCCCTACCCCGACCACATTGACCTGCACGACTTCCCCGAGGCCCATCTGCGGATGCACGAGACCGTCGATCCGCGGACCATCGTGGCCGAGATGCGCGGCGTCGGCAGGCTGGTGAAGACGGGCCGCCCGTTCGACATGACGTACATCGCCGTCGTCACCGCCGAGGACGGGCGCTTCACCTCCTACCGCGACTACTGGAACCCCCTCGCCGTCCTCGAAACCGGCGTCGACCTCGCCGGCAGCAGCCGATGACCAGCACCGAAGCCGGCCCCCTCACCGGCACCACGCTCGTCATCGGCGCCACCGGGACCACCGGCAGCCGCACCGCCGCACGACTGACGGCCGCCGGTCACACGGTCAGGGCAGCCAGTCGCAAGGGCACGCCGGTGGCCGGAACCGAGTCGGTCCGTTTCGACTGGTACGAGCCCGGCACGCACGCCGCCGCCCTCGATGGGGCCGAACGCGTCTACGTGATCCCACCCGTGGGCGATCCCGACCCCGCGGCGGTCGTCCTGCCCTTCCTGCGCCGGGCCCGTGCCGTCGGCGTGCGGCGCGCGGTGCTGCTGAGCGCCTCCGCCGTCCCGGAGGGCGGGCCGGCCGTTGGGCTGGTGCACCAGGCGCTGCCGGGCATCTTCGACGAATGGGCGGTGCTGCGGCCGTCCTGGTTCATGCAGAACTTCACCGGCAGTCACATGCACGCACAGAGCATCCGGACCGACGGCGTCATCCTCACCGCCACCGGCACCGGCCGGGTCGGCTTCGTCGACGCCGACGACATCGCTGCCGTCGCCGTCCACGCCCTGACCGACGTCCAGGCCCCGGGCACGGATCTCGTCCTTACCGGCCCCGAGGCCCTCAGCCACGACGACATCGCCGCGGTCATCACCGAGGTAACCGGTCGGCTCGTGGTCCACCGACCGCTGTCCCACAACGGGTTGCACGACCGGCTCACCACGCTGATGCCCCGGGAGTTCGCCACGATGCTGGCTGACATGGACCGGGCCATCGCCGAAGGGGCCGAGGACCACGTCACCGACACCGTCCAGCGCATCACCGGGCGGCCCCCGCGCAGCTTCCACGCCCTCGCGGAGCGGGAGCTGAGCCAAAGGAACTGATGGAGGCCGTGTGCACGCTCCTCCCGCTGGCCTTTGCGTTTCGGCAGCGCGCTGATGCGTGCACCCCGCCTTCATAGCCGATCTGGAACCGGCCGTCCGCGTCCCGGGCGAGCATGACCCGCGCCCAGGTCGCCATGGACACCGCCGCCTTGGCTACGGGTCAACGGAGATCGGGGAATCGCCGCCGAGATGGCCGCCGCCGTTTACGACCGGCTGCCGGCCGCGTATCGCAGCGGCCTGGTGCACGCC